>JBOFKE010000240.1:0-2063 GCA_051657185.1 Bacteroidales bacterium
CCGTCTAAGTGAAGATTTTTACACTCCGAATCGATTTAAGGGAAAAACGATTCTGGTAACCGGAGGAGCCAGGGGTATTGGGAAATACACTGCTTCGAGAGCTGTGAAAGAAGGAGCCAATGTTATCATTATGGATTGGTTGGATGATGTAGGAAAGGCTACAACGGATACTATAAATATGCTTTATGGACCTCTGGCCGGTGGGAAAGCAGTTTTCGTTTACGGAAACATCCAGAAGGACGAGGATTGTAAGAAAGCTGTTGATGCAGCTATCAGCAATTTCGGAAAATTGGATTATGCGGTATTAAATGCGGGAGTTATGGATGGTGTGTATTCTGGTACTCCTTTCAAATTTGACGAACAACAACGTAAATTAATGCCTGCAATCGTAACAGATGCAACTAACGAATATTGGGAAGCTGTATTCAAAACAAATGCTGAAGGAACATTTAAGTCCATGCGTGCCGTTTTAAATCAACTGCTCGATCAGGATAACGGGGGTGCAATCGTGGTTGTAGGTTCAATTGCCGGAATGACCGGTTTATCAGGCAATCCGGCTTATGTGGCAAGTAAACATGCTGTCAACGGATTGGTTAGAAATGCTGCTATCGATTATGCACCTTACGGCATACGCATTAACTCGGTAAATATGGCTGAAACTTACACTCCGATGGTAGAACGCGCCAGTGAATTCGTAAAAGCAAATCAAAAAGCAGGAATCGGATTCGGTATGGGTAAAATAAAAACGATGAGTTTGATGAAATATTGCGATTCGGAACATCGCGGATCATATCCATGGGAGCAAGCTTCAAATATCTTATATCTGGTTTCAGATGAAGCTTCTGCTTTAACTGGTTTAATCATGGCTACAGACGGCGGTTGGACTGACTATTAATAGCATAGAGCAATATGAAATATTATATATGCATTATTTTACTGCTTGCAATTAGTACCCTGGGATTTTCCCAAGGTACTAATTCTGTGAACATTTATGAGGGGTTTACGGTAAGTAAAGTTGAGGTACGCTTCACAAATCCACCGGCAGACAGCGTTTTGTATGATTCCTATAAGAAAATAATTGAACGACAGTTTGCTATAAGTCCGGGTTCGTTATATAATGCAAATATGGCCGGGTTTTACAACTCAAGAATCAATCTGCTTCCCTTTGTGGAAAATTCTGTAATAACCATATCCAACAATACTTCAGGTGAGATTATTATTCATGTGAATGTTACCATCAGCGAAAAGCCCGAACCAAAGAAAATAGAATCGGGGTTTAAGAACAAAACCGTTTTACCGACTCTTGTCAATACGGATCGCTTTTATCTGACCCTTTTAGCTTCGGCTTCGGAAATGGCTTTCTCTAATAACAATGCCTGGTTCGGGAATCCTGCATCAATGACTAACGGGAATCCATTAGCCAACTCCCCGTCAGGTAAAGGAATGAATGCTTGGCTTGAAGGTTTTGGAAGCGCCGGTCTCTATTCTGTGTTTAAATTAGTTCCTAAACTAAACTTACATGTATATGGCGGCGCAAGCTATATTGTTTCTTATTCGGCAGGAAATGAATTATTCACAAACAAAAGCAGAATTCACGGTGATGTGGAAGATGCGTTTGTGGGATTTGTAGGCGGGAACAAACTGGCTAATGGTGATAAGTTGCTTTACAACCTGACCTATGGACGTAAATCATTCGTAATTGGTGATGGGATGATCTTGATAAATACATCAATGAACGGATATAACAGAGCTGCTCTACAGCTTAATCCGCGTTGGGCTGCCAAGGAGTTATTTGCAGGTTCGTTTCAATGGAATAAGTTTACGATACAGGGATTCAAAGTACGCCCGAACGAGCTGGATATTCTGAACTCCCGAACTACGCTAAGAGGTGTCAATCTGCAGTTTACGGATAAAGAAGCCGGAACAGCCGGATTTATGTATATGGGATCTCCTAAATCAAACTTTACCTATTATCTGCCTGACGGAACCTCTCATAAACGGGATGGGCTCAGATTGTATAACCTGAGATACTATCGCTTACCGACAGATTGCCTCGGACTACT
>JBOFKE010000241.1:0-3408 GCA_051657185.1 Bacteroidales bacterium
CTTAAACGGGATACGTGCATTTTGAGAGATAATCTTTAAAATTTTTTTGTCGAGTTGGTCTATTTTCTCCATAAAAGTAGGAATTTTGTTTTTCTATATCACAAAGATAAGTAAGTTTTCAAATTGCAAAGTATTTTGCATATAAAAAAGTTTTATTTGTTTTACATTTGTACTTATGCTTTACAAGTGTTTCATAATCAAATGAATCTTATTTCATAGAGATAGTAATTAGATAAATGAAAATTTCTAAAGATAAATAACTGCACTTAATTACATAAGCTATGTCAGTCTTCAGTATAAATATTGGTAATCAGCTGATAACAACAGAAAAGCCCCTGATTATGGGGATTTTGAATGCGACTCCGGATTCTTTCTTTGAAGGGAGCCGTTGCATGACAGAGAATCTGATTGAAAACAGGATAAAACAGATCCTGGAGGAAGGTGCTTCTATCATAGATATCGGAGCATACTCTTCCCGTCCGGATGCACAACATATCGATGAAAAAGAGGAGTGGAGAAGACTGGAAACAGCATTGCGTATTTTACGCGATAAGCATCCTGAAGCCATCACTTCGGTTGATACGTTTCGCTCGGGTATAGCCAAACGGGCAGTCGAAGAGTATGGCGTGAATATCATCAATGACATCTCGGGGGGTGAGATGGATAAGTCTATGTTTAAGACAATCGGAGCATTGAAAGTCCCATACATCATGATGCATATGAAAGGGACACCCCAAACGATGCAGCAGAATTGTGAATATAATAACTTGTTTCAGGATATCGCACTTTACTTCTCGCGCAAAATCGAACAACTCCGTGAATTAGGAGTGAATGACATCATTCTGGATCCGGGATTCGGATTCAGCAAAACACTGGAACAAAATTATGAATTACTTGCCGGACTGGAGCATTTTCGTATTTTCGAACATCCTGTACTGGTAGGTGTATCCCGCAAATCTATGATCTACAGACTGCTGCATCTCAAACCTGCAGAAGCCTTGAACGGTACAACAGCCATCCATACAATAGCACTCGGAAAAGGAGCTGATATATTGCGGGTACACGATGTCAGAGAGGCTGTTGAGTGTGTGAAAATAACCGAAATGGTCAAACGCTATTAATTCCTGATTCATATGTTTGAATTTTTTGGTATAAAAGATATTATAGACATTATTCTTGTTGCTTTCTTACTTTACTACAGCTACAGGATGATGAAATCGTCCGGTTCACTCAGTATCTTTATCGGTCTGCTGACTATAACCGGAATATGGATTCTGGTAAGCCACATTTTACAAATGCGACTTATCGGAAACATAATGGATAAGTTTATCAGTGTGGGGGGTGTAGCGCTCGTCGTGCTCTTTCAGGAAGAGATACGGCGATTTTTACTTACCCTCGGATCACACAAAAGATGGCGTTACATATTCAGTCTGTTACGCCCAAGCAAGGAAGATGCGGAAGCACGCTCTTTCATGCCTATCGTAATTGCCTGCCGCAATATGGCCAAACACAAATGCGGAGCTTTAATCGTAATCGAGCAAAATGTAAGTCTGCAAAGTTTCCGAAGTACAGGTGAAATGATTGACGGAGTTATCAGTACGCGATTAATTGAAAACATCTTTTTTAAGAACAGTCCGCTGCACGATGGTGCCGTGATTATTACAGATAACCGCATATCAGCAGCCGGATGTATCTTGCCAGTATCTCACTCTCTGTCTCTGCCAAAGGAAATGGGACTCAGACACCGTGCTGCATTAGGTATCACGCAGGAAACAGATGCGAAAGCGATTATTGTTTCGGAAGAAAGGGGTAAGATATCCTATGCCTATCGGGGCGAATTGAAAAAGAATATCACCCCCGAAGAATTAGAAAGTTTATTAAGTACATAATAGATCCTTTTAAGATGAGAAAAGTGGTAGAAAGAATCCGACGGATTACACATGATTATGTAAAGAATGCCGGATTAAAAGCATTAATTATCGGTGAATCAGGCGGTATTGATTCGGCATTAACGACCGTTTTGCTTCGCCCGATCTGTGATGAGTTGGGTATTAAACTAATCGGACGCAGCATAACAATCGAAACAAACACTCCCGAAGAGCGCCAGCGCTCAAATGATATCGGAAATGCATTTTGTCACGATTTTAAAGAAATAGATCTGACTAATCTTTACCATACAACCCTTGACACAATCGAAGAGGAACCCTACGAAGAGGATACTACGAGTAAGGATTTTCGCTTACGTGTAGGGAATATCAAAGCGCGATTGCGTATGATTTACCTCTATAATCTTGCTCAAAAACATCGCGGGATGGTTGTCAGTACTGACAATCAGACTGAATGGCAATTAGGTTTCTGGACTTTACATGGTGATGTGGGAGATTTTGATCCGTTATTCGGACTTTGGAAAACCGAGGTGTACCATGTATCCAAATACATTTGTTCGACTTTAACAGACGAAACACAGCGTGCAGCTTTACAGGCTTGTATTGATTGTGTACCGACAGATGGATTAGGTATCACTTCGAGCGATGTCGAACAACTGGGGGCAAAACATTATGATGAAGTAGATGCGGCTCTTTGGGCTTATATGAAAGACGGAAGCGATTCGATAAACCCGAAGGTTGTGGCAAGACACAAAGCTTCTGCATTTAAACGAGTGAATCCGGTTTTCATTACTCGCGAAGAAATATTCGGGGACAGCGATCCTCTTCAGCAATAAAGAAAACTGAATCGTACAGATTTAAAGAGGCTGTCTAACAAGTAAAGATCAAGTTAGTCGAAGTTACAATTTATAACGACATAAATAAAAGTTCCATTTCAGACCTGAATTTATCGGTCTAAAATGGAACTTTTTTAGAAATATTGTGGTTTTATGTAGGGATGGGCTTTATGCCCATCCGGGATTCTCAATCGCACGGCAATCGAATTTAATGAACGAAACCAATGCATTATGCGGATCATATAGCTTGTGTAATCAATTGGCTATTTGATGGTTTCGAAACACGGATGGGCATAAAGCCCATCCCTACGGCGATTCAAATAAACCACTGATAGATATTTTATGCCGTCGTACTGCTTTGAAACGAAATACAAAACGATCACATACAGATTACAAGTTCATATTGTAACATACAAACGTTGTTAGACAGCCTCTTCTTGTTTATTAATAATTATTTTTCTTCGGTTCGAAATAAGCTTTCGGGTGAACACATGCCGGGCAAGTTTCGAGTGCTTTCTTTCCTGTGTGTACATATCCGCAATTACGACACTGCCATTCGATTGCTTCTTCACGTTCGAATACTTTTTCTTCTTTCACTCTTTCTAAAAGGGTACGGTAGCGAGCTTCGTGTTCTGCTTCGACTTTCGCAATCATTTTGAAAGCAACTGCTATTTGCGGGAATCCTT
>JBOFKE010000242.1:0-1906 GCA_051657185.1 Bacteroidales bacterium
AAACCTTTTAAGTCTGCAACATTATCCACAATCAGTTCGTACTTATTTGTTTCTTTCAAAACATTTTGTCCGAACATCAGTGTTGCCTGACCCAAATCCATGCTTAACTGACGATATTTATCTTTATCATCCCCCTGAAGATTTGCACCACGTTTTACAAAACCTTTATAGGTGTTTTCTAAAAGTTTCATTTCTTCAGGATTCAGTCCTAACTGATCTTTCTGATCATAAACAGCTTTTACGCGTGCAAAAAGCTTTTCATTCAAATTGATATTATTTGAATGTTCCGACATCATCGGAGATAATTTTTGAGAAAGTTCCATCATCTGGTCATTACTTTCGCTGCTATTCAGGTTATAAAAAACCGAGCTAACTTTTGAAAGCATCTCACCCGAACGCTCAAGTGCCACAATCGTGTTTTCGAATGTCGGAGCGCTTTTGCTGTTAATGATTGCATCAATCTCTTTATTGTGACGTTTCATACCCTCAATAAAAGCAGGTTCGTAGTATTCGAACTTGATTTTTTCGAAAGGTACAGTCTCGTGTAAAGTTTTGTACTTTCCGAAGAAAGGATTTTGTGCGTTTGTCATAGTTATCATACTTAGTGAAATAAGTAGTAGTTTGAATTTCTTTTGCATAGAATGTATTGTATTTCGGTTTCTATTCATATAAATGAAATCGAAGATCTATTTCATACGTATCAGAGTCATAAACTCTTCTCGTGTTTTAGCCTGATTAAATACACCTGTAAAATCAGATGTAGTAGTTACGGAGTTTTGTTTTTCAACTCCGCGCATTTGCATGCATGTATGTTGTGCTTCAATAACTACCATTACCCCTAAAGGGTTTAAGGTTTCCTGAATACACTCTTTAATTTGCGTAGTCAAACGCTCCTGTACTTGCATACGTCTTGCAAATACTTCAACAATGCGGGCCAGTTTACTTAGTCCCGTAATATATCCGTTCGGAATATAAGCGATATGAACTTTACCAAAAAATGGTAAAACATGATGTTCACATAAGGAAAAGAAGTCAATATCTTTAACAATTACCATCTGGCGGTAATTCTCTTTAAACATTGCTGACTTCAGAATTTGTTCTGCTTCCTGATGATATCCTTTTGTAAGGAACTGTAACGATTTAGATACACGTTCGGGAGTTTTAAGTAACCCCTCGCGATCTACATCCTCCCCTAAAAGTTTCAGAATCTCTTTGTAGTGATAAGCAATAGCCTCTCTGTTAGCTTCTTGCTCCGGTGTAGGTTGATACATTGTTAAAACTCTATTTTTATTTCGTCGCGAACGACATACATTTCTTTACCAAACTGCGGAAAAGCACGTTTAAGCTGACGCATCAGCTGATCTGCCTCTTCATAACTTCTGAAATCACCAACGCGTAATCGCCAGAACGGTGATTTGAACGTTACATACGTCTGCAGACCCGGAAACATCTCTTTTACTTTGTCTTGTTTCCAGTTTGCTTCGCTTTTGGATTTCGTCTGATTATTTCCTGAGAAAACCTGCACACGATACCCCTCCTGAGTAAACTCATTTTTAGTTTCGCTATAAGATCTTACACCTAACAGCTTCGCTATAGCATCTGATTGGTTAACAATCACGACACCTTGTCCCGGCTTTTGTTTCATCAGACTCTGCAAGATCGTAGAGTCGCGATTAGCCTGAAAAGACTGACCGAAGATAGGCAATAAAGCAGTGACAACCAATAAAAATAGTGTTACAATGTTTCTCATAATCTATAAATTAGGATAAAACAGAAAAACTAAAGGCCGAAGAATGATCTTCCTGCCTTTAGTCTTTTTTGTGTTATGCTGTTAATTCTAAAATTAGCAAGCAGTGATAATTTGCATGAAAGCATCAGCAGTCAAAGATGCACCACCGATCAAACC
>JBOFKE010000243.1:0-21418 GCA_051657185.1 Bacteroidales bacterium
GCAAGTTATAAAACAGTAGAAGATTTTAACTGGAATGCACAATTGATCGCGAACTTTAGTTTGCCTCAAATGATAATGTTACAACTTACAGGACGTTATGATTCAGAGAGTAAGAGGCCACAAAGTATAACTGAACAAAACTATTCATTCGACATCGGACTGCGCAAATCTTTCTTAAATAGAAAATTAAACGTATCTTTGACGGCTCGTGATATTCTGGACTCCCGAAAAATGAAAACGAGAACATGGGGTCCGAATTTCTCAGAACGTTCTGTGATGCAATTTGGCGGTCGGGTTTTATCAGCAACCATAAGTTATAACTTTGGCAATGCAGGATTGGCTAAGAAGCGACCAAATAAAAATCAGCAACGTTCGTCAGGCGATATGGATATGATTAATGGCGATTTTTAATATATATGGTAACAGTTAAAGCGATTGATAAGAAAAAGGATTTAAAACAATTTGTGCAGTTTCGTACGGATCTTTATAAAGAGAGTCCTTACGCAGTACCTGCATTGTTTGATGACGAATTAAATACACTTACGCCAGAGAAGAATCCGGCAGGTGAATTTTGTGATTTTCAGTGTTTCTTAGCTTACAAAAATGATAAAGTAGTCGGTCGTATTTGTGCGATTATTAATAATAGAGCCAATGAGATTTGGAAATCAAAAAGTGGCCGTATCGGCTTCTTTGACTTCATTGACGATGAAGAGGTTTCCGATGCTCTGATTTCGACAGCAGAAGACTGGATCCGTTCAAAAGGGATGACAGAGGTTCACGGACCACTGGGCTTTACTGATATGGACCCGGAGGGAATGTTGATCGAAGGTTTTGATCAGTTGGGTACTATGGCAGCTTATTATAATTACGACTATTATCCAAAGCATATAGAGCGTCTGGGTTATACAAAAGATGCAGATTGGGTTGAATTTAAAGTTTATATTCCGGATGCAATTCCTGATAAACACAAGCGTATTGCAGATATCGTTCAGAAGAAATATGAACTTAAACTGATGAAATTCAAAAAAGCATCTCAGATTATAGATGAAGGTTGGGGTCGTAAGTTTTTCGAACTGATTAATATGTCTTATGGTCATTTATACGGTTTTACACCATTGACAGACAGACAAATTGATCATTACGTAAAAATGTATGTTCCGATTCTGCGACCGGAATTAGTGACTCTGATTGCAGATAAAGATAATAATCTGGTTTGTGTGGGAGTTGCACTTCCGTCTTTGTCTAAAGCTTTACAGAAATCAAAGGGAAAATTATTCCCATTCGGATTTATCCACTTGCTGAAAGCGCTTAAGACTAAAGCTGAGATTTGTGATTTGATGTTGGTTGCAGTTCATCCCGAATATCAAAATAAGGGTGTGAATGCATTATTGTTTACAGATTTGATTCCTCAATTTCAAAAGTTAGGTACTGTTTATGCAGAATCTAATCCGGAATTGGAAGAGAATGGGAAAGTACAGGCCCAATGGGATTATTTCAAAACAGAACAACACAAACGTAGAAGAGCTTATAAAAAAGAACTTATTTAACGATATGATAGCATCCCTGACCGGGATGCTATTTTTATTTCCTATTTGTAACCTCTTTGTCACAACTATTTTAAAATCAAAGCCTATCTTTGCCGATAAGAAACAAAAATATAAATTAAACATATTTCTATGAATACGAATAAGTATAAGATACTCGTAGTAGATGATGAAGAAGATTTATGCGAAATTCTGCAGTTTAACCTAGAGAATGAAGGTTATATCGTTCATACGGCAAACTCAGCAGAAGAAGCTCTGAAATTAGATTTATTGCAGTATAACTTGCTGCTTCTTGATGTAATGATGGGCGAGATTTCGGGTTTTAAAATGGCTAATATTTTACGTAAAGATCCGAAAACAGAGAAAATGCCAATTATTTTCCTTACAGCTAAAGATACAGAGAATGATATGTTGACCGGTTTTAATCTGGGAGCAGATGACTATATTGCTAAACCATTCTCGATACGTCAGGTTTCAGCGCGTGTAAAAGCAGTTTTGCGCCGTACGACAGAAGCTGAAGAGAAGAAACTTCATACAGTTATACAGTATCAGACTATGCAGCTGGATACAAAACAAAAGAAGTTGACTATTGACGACGAAGAAGTTGCTTTGACTAAAAAGGAATTTGAAATTCTAAAACTGTTAATGAGTAATTTCGGTCATGTGTTTTCGCGCGAGGAAATTTTGTCGAAAGTTTGGAGTGATGAGGTGTATGTTCTGGACCGTACAATTGATGTTAATATAACACGTTTACGTAAAAAGCTGGGAAGCTATGGAAAGAACGTGGTAACACGCGCAGGTTACGGATATTGTTTCGAAGAGTAATATTGCAATAAATAAAGATTATTTTCTAAGAATGAGTAAAATGAAGTGGAAGGGAAAATTACATGTTCCTTTTCATAAGAAACTATTTGTTTCTCTCGCTACTCTTTTTCTTATTTTTCTGACTTCGGTTTTTGTTTTTCAATATAAACGGGAGAAGGATTTTAGAGAACGGGAGTTAAATGCATTTTTGTCAAATTTTAATGTCAATCTATATCACTCGCTCAAAGGCGATTCTTTGACTCGTAATCGTATTGATTCGATCGTCAATTTATTTGATTATCCTGATTTGAGGATTTCTATGATCGATGGGCAAGGTGTGGTTGTATACGATACCGAGTTTTCAGATACGAAAGCTCTGGAAAAGCACGCAGACAGACCCGAAGTGATTGATGCAAAGAAAAAGGGAGCCGGATATTCGATACGTTATTCAACGTCATTGGAGCAGGAGTACTTCTATTCAGCGCAATATTTTGATACCCTGATTGTCCGGAGTGCTTTGCCGTATAATGTGACAACACAGTTCCTTAAAGCAGATAGTCAATTTATCTATTTTCTGATTATTATCTCAGCGTTCGTTATATTGACTTTGCTGTATTTTTCCTATAGATTGGGCATTAGCATATCTCGCTTAAAGGAGTTTGCGACACGTGCTGAACGAAATGAAAAGATAGATTATAATATTTCATTTCCGGATAACGATATTGGGGATATCTCCCGAAATATTGTTGAGATATACAAAAAGCTGAAAACAACCAAAGAGGCCTTGTATATTGAGCGTGATAAGTTATTTCAGCACCTTCAGATATCAAAAGAAGGATTGGCGATTTTCTCGAATCAGCGTAAATGTATATTTGCCAATAACCTGTTTAAACAATATGCAGACCTGATTGCTGATATTCAGCTAGACAAAATTGATCAGATTCTGTATGTAGAAGATTTTCGTTTTGTTTCGGATTTTCTGGATCAGCAAATGGATCAATCCAAAGAAGTTCGTGACTTTGTAAGCTCTTCCAAGATGATTCAAAGTAATGGTAAAATATTTCAGGTGAATTGTATCCTTTTTCAGGATAACACGTTTGAAATATCAATCAGTAATATCACACAAAAAGAAGAGCAAAACAGACTCAAACGTCAATTGACACAGAATATTTCACATGAGCTTAAAACACCTGTGAGTAGTATCAAAGGATATTTGGAAACCATTTTGGAAACAGATAATATACCTGAGGAAAAACTTCGCTTCTTCCTGGAACGATGTTTTGTTCAAGCTACCCGTCTGGGAGATTTATTGACTGATATTTCTGTTCTGACGAGATTGGACGAAGCGGGCTCATTATTTGACCGCCAACCGATTAATATTCACACGTTAGTGAGTGATATTTACAAAGATTCCATGCAGGCATTGGAAGTAAAGAATGATGTATTTATCATGCAAATACCTGAAACTTGTAAAATAAAAGGTAATCACTCTTTATTGTACTCAATTTTCAGAAACTTGCTAGATAATGCGATTGCGTATGCCGGCGAAGGTATCCATATTCAGGTACAATGCTATAGAGAAGATGAGGAGTTCTATTATTTCAGCTTTTCAGACTCCGGTTTGGGCGTAAGCGCAGAACATCTGAATCGTATCTTTGAGCGTTTTTATCGTGTTGATAAAGGTCGTTCCCGTAAGTTAGGCGGAACAGGACTGGGGCTTGCAATTGTAAAAAATGCAGTGCTTTTCCATCAGGGTGAAATCTCAGCTCGTAAACATTCTTCAGGAGGACTCGAAATCCTATTCTCTTTAAGAAAGGCTCCTGCGTCAGCTGAAAAGGAGTAGTATTACACCGATAAATGTTCCAAATTTGATTTCGCTGAGACTTTCTGATAAACGAAAAAATCAAGTTAGCTGAAGTTACAATTTGTAATTACATAAATTTAAGTCCTATTTTTGACTGAGAAATACAGGTCAAAAATGGGACTTCTTCTGTTCGGGAAAACTTTTGCTTACAGATGATAAATTCCTGTTTTACCAAGCGTGAGATGAAAACTAATCTATTCTGGCTTAGATTGATTGTATCAGATTGTATTAATTATTGTTCTATTCCTGTCTTTTTGCATTTTCCTAATTACTCAGAATGCGATATATTTTTTTGTAGCATTCTTTCGTTGATACATGCTCTGTATTTGTGTTTTAGTAACTTGTTGTAAATCAGTGTATAAGTATATTGAAGTCTGATTGAAGGTATTTTATTAGATTTTGATACGTATCTGATGATATTTTGATACGTATCTAAGTGAAAAAACAAAGGGCGAAAATTTCAAAACAAACCGTATCTTTCAAAAGATATGCCGTATAATTTTCAAGATACGGTGTATCTTTTCAAAATGAAAGGTATTTCTTCTAAAACAGCAGGCTTTAGTGTTTCAAATCATTCTGCGGATCGTTGTTTTCCTTTTATTTTTCTCTGACGGGAGAGTGGTTGTGAAATTGACAAAATGCTACTAAATAACTAATAATACTATTAATATGTTTATCTGTTGTGTGCTCTTTATTCTTTAAATCATCTCTCGTACTATTTCCTTTTCTGACAGATTCAGAAGACGTATGATTGCTTCTGGCTTAGTTGTATTTATAGATATAAGTGCACTTACTCGCAATAAAAAAGCGTATAGATTTTCGTAAGAAAATCTATACGCTACTATAAAATTGTGTACCTGACAGGTTCTGTCTAATTATCGACGTTCTAATAATACAACGTTCTCAACGTGATGAGTATGAGGGAACATATCAACCGGACGAACGCGAACTACTTTATAATCGCAATCAAGCAAGCTTAAATCGCGAGCCTGAGTAGCTGAGTTGCAACTTACATAAACGATACGTTTAGGAGCTGCAAACAAGATTGATTTGATTACGTCATCGTGCATACCCGCACGCGGAGGGTCTGTGATGATTACATCAGGCTTACCGTGTTTCTCGATAAATTCTGTAGTCAGAATATCTTTCATATCCCCGGCATAGAATAATGTATTTTCGATACCGTTGTTTTGAGAATTGAATTTAGCATCCTCAATAGCTTCCGGTACGTACTCAATACCTACTACGCTTTTAGCCTGACGTGCAACGAAGTTAGCAATTGTACCTGTCCCTGTATAAAGGTCATATACATACTCTTCTCCTGTAAGACCTGCGAAATCACGTGTTACTTTATATAATTCGTATGCCTGATCTGAATTTGTCTGATAGAATGATTTTGGTCCGATTTTGAACTTCAAACCTTCCATCTCTTCGTAGATACATTCACTTCCTTTGAAAACAAGGATCTCCTGGTCAGTGATCGTATCGTTACGTTTCTCATTAATCACATAAAGCAAAGATGTGATTTGAGGGAATTTATCAGCCAAATGTTGTAAAAGGGCCTCGCGTTTTTCGATGTCTTCTTTGAAGAATACAACGATCAGCATAAGTTCACCTGTCGAAGTCGTACGAATAATCATAGTACGCATGAATCCGACTTGTTCACGTAAATCAAAGAATTCATATTCGTTTTTCAAACAGAAATCACGAATCTCCAAACGAATCTCATTCGAAAGTTTAGTTTGAAGATAACAATTCTCGATATTCAATACTTTATCGAAGCATCCTGAGATATGATAGCCAAGTGCTTCGTTATATGGAAATTTAGTTCCTTCCTGAAGATCTTTTTCAGTGTACCAGCGACGATTAGAGAATGTGAACTCTAATTTGTTGCGATAGTATTCCGTTTTAGCAGAACCTAAGATTGGTTCGAATTCCGGAAGTTCAACTTTACCAATGCGGGCAAGGTTGCTGTGAACCTCTTTTTGCTTGCAGTATAGTTGTTCGTCATATTTCAGGTGTTGCCATTTGCAACCACCGCATACGCCGAAATGTTCGCAGAAAGGAGTCGCACGTTTGTCGCTGTATTTGTGAAACTTGATGATCTTAGCTTCAGCAAATGAGCTTTTCTTACGTGTACATTGAAGATCTACGATATCACCCGGAGCTGCATAAGGAACAAAAACAACAAGATCGTCAATTTTTGCAATCGCTTTACCTTCAGCAGCTACATCGATAATTTCAACTTCTTCCCAGATAGGAAGGATTTTTTTCTTTCTTGCCATATAGAGCTATTAAATCACTACAGAGCTGTATAGGCTTAAGAAGAAGCACCATACAACTCTGCAGGTATTTTATTTAATTTGTTTTCTTAGTCAATGATTTCAAACCCTGTGTAAGGAACCAATGCTTTAGGAATACGGATTCCCTCAGGTGTTTGGTTGTTTTCAAGGATAGCAGCGACAATACGAGGTAGTGCCATTGCAGAACCATTTAATGTGTGACATAGTTGAGGTTTTTTATCCTCACCACGGAAACGACATTTCAAGCGGTTAGCCTGATAGCTTTCGAAGTTTGATACAGAACTTACTTCTAACCAACGCTCCTGAGCAGCCGAATAAACTTCGAAGTCAAAAGTAAGAGCAGAAGTAAAACTCATATCACCACCACAAAGACGAAGAATACGCCAAGGTAGTTCTAGTTTCTCAACCAAAGTCTGAACATAGTTTACCATTTCGTCCAGGATTTTGTATGAATCAGCCGGATTGGCGATTTGTACAATTTCAACTTTATCGAATTGGTGAAGTCGGTTCAAACCGCGAACATCTTTACCGTAAGATCCTGCTTCGCGACGGAAACAAGCTGAATAAGCTGTGTTTTTAACCGGAAGATCTTTCGCCTCAAGGATGACATCGCGGTAGATATTTGTTACCGGAACCTCAGCAGTAGGGATCAGATAAAGATCATCCAACTGGCAGTGGTACATTTGACCTTCTTTATCAGGCAACTGACCTGTACCATATCCAGATGCTGCATTTACAACATAAGGAGGCTGGATTTCCAAATAACCTGCATCGCGGGCATTGTCAAGGAAGAAGTTGATTAAAGCACGTTGAAGACGAGCACCTTTTCCTTTGTAAACCGGAAATCCGGAACCAGTGATTTTAACACCAAGTTCGAAATCGATCAAATCATATTTTTTGCAAAGATCCCAGTGAGGAACCGCGTCAGAACCAAGGTTTGGCATTTCGCCACCAGTGCGTTCAACGACGTTATCTTCAGGTAATTTACCTGCAGGCACTGCATCACAAGGTAAGTTCGGGATAGTTAGCAGGAGTGTAGTCATCTCCTCTTCAGCTGTTTTCATTTCAGCTTCAACTTCCTTCACACCTTCTTTTAGCGTAGCTACTTTTGCTTTATTTGCATCCGCTTCATCGCGTTTACCCTCTTTCATCAAAGCACCGATGCTTTTCGAAAGCTGATTCATTTCAGCTAAAGTATTATCTAATTGTAACTGTGCAGTTCTGCGTTTTTGATCATAGTCCAACACCTTCGCAATAACCTCTTCGGCATCAAAGTGTTTTTTCGCCAAACGGGCAATAACCTCTTGCGGGTTTTCTTTGATTACTTGTAGTGTAAGCATAAAGCCTTATCTCTTATTATTTTTAGTATAACCTTTCAATATGTGGCAAAGATAGAAAAAAAGAAGAGATCATAATCAATCCTTTTATAAAATTACCATCCTCCGCCTAAAGCTTTATACAAAGTTGTCGCTGCAAGCTTTTCTGTCAGAATAGCTTTGTTCAGACTAATTTCTGCATCAAGCAAGCTACGTTGAGCATCCAATACATCCATATAGCTGATAACTCCGTTTATATATTGAAGGTTGGCAAGGTCAAGATAGCTTCGTGCTGCCTGTTCACTCTTTTGTCTCGATTCGCGGATCTCTTTGGATTTGCGAACTGATACCAGAGCGTTATTCAATTCTTTGAATGCTTCCAGTACAACTTTTTCATAGTCATAGACCTGCTGTTCCATTTTGGCCTGGCTTCGTTTCCAGTTAGCTTTGTTTTTACCAAAGTTAAAGAGTGGAGATAGGACGTTTCCTCCAATTAATCCGATAGGGGATTTGAGAAAAGAGGATAGATCCCCACTTTCAAATCCTCCTTCAGCAGTTAGTTTGAAAGATGGAAACATAGAGGTAAAGGCAACTCCAACCTGTGCATGAGATTCTTTTAGTTTGTATTCGGCCTGCATGATGTCGGGACGTTGTTCCAGAATTTCTGACGGTAGTCCGATAGGTATATTTACCGGAGTAACACTGATTTTTTTCTCTCTCGGTAGATTTTCACCATCAAATTTACCTAAAAGGAAAGCCATGTCATTCTGCTTTTCTTTTTGTTGATACTCCAATGAAGGGATCAGAGTTTCAGTTTTAGCTAATTCGGCTTCTGCCTGTTTAAGTGCCAATTCAGAAGTCAGACCTCCCTCGAATCGAAGTTTTGCAATACGTACAGCTTCTTTACGTGCAGCTGTAGTTTGTGTAACGATTTGAAGCTCCTGATCAATTGCAATCAGTTCATAATATGTCCGCACGACCTGAGATATAATACTTACCTGTAAAGCTCGTTTTCCTTCGATACTTTGCATGAGTTGAGCTTTGGCAGCATCATTAGCCCATCGGAGTTTTCCCCAGATATCCAGTTCCCATGAAAAGGAAGCGTTTGCAGCAAATGTATTTGCTGTTTTGTTTTTCTCTCCTTCATGCTCGGCTTCTAATTCAAGTCCAAGTCCCGGCATCATATTGGCGAATGCAATCTTTTTACCCTGATTGAATTCTGCAATAACTGCTTCAGCTTTCAGCATGTCTTTGTTGTTCTCCAGAGCTTCTTGAATTAAATCCTGAAGAATAGGGTCTGTGTAGAGTTCCCACCATCTTAAATCACGGATTAATCCGGTCGATTGACTGGTTGTATCTATCTGAGCAGGTAAGTCCATTTGTGGACGAACGAATTCTTTACCTACTTTACACGATGATAGCCCGGCAAGGACTATCATCGGTAAAATTATATATTTCTTACCCATTTCTTTTACGTTTTAAGCGATCTCTAAAATATGCCTTCCACTTGTAAACCTGAACGAAGAAGAAAGGCACTAATACGATACCGAGAGTAATTGCTACTAACATACCAAAGAATACACCTGTACCGATGGAATGTCTGCCGGCACTACCAGGTCCTGTTGCAAGAACCATAGGTAACATACCCAATACAAAAGCAAGAGATGTCATTACGATCGGACGGAAACGCATCTTTGCAGCTTCTATAGCAGCTTGTGTTATGTCCATGCCCGATTCAACTTTCTCTTTAGCAAACTCCACAATCAGGATCGCATTTTTTGCAGCCAGACCTATCAGTGTGACCATACCGATCTGGAAGTATATATTGTTCTCTAAGCCGGTTATCCAGATTCCCAAGTAAGCTCCTAATGCAGCTACCGGTAACGAAAGAATAACGGCAGCCGGAACTAACCAGCTTTCATATTGAGCTGCAAGGAATAAGAAAACAAATAAGAAAACCAGGGTAATAATAATGCCCATCTGACCTCCTGCCTTCTTTTCCTGATAGGAAAGACCACTCCACTCAATCTGAATATTCTGAGATAAGTGTTTGTTTGCAATGGCTTCCATCGAGGCCATTGCCTCACCCGTACTGTAACCTTTGGCAGGTGTTCCGCGCATAACAGCTGATGTAAACATGTTAAAGCGTTTGATGTTACCCGGTCCGGTTGTATAACTGGTTGTTCCCAATGCGGTCAATGGTACCATTGTTCCGTTATTGGCTTTAACAAAAAACATACTCAGTTTATCCGAATTGGAACGATATTGTCCTTCTGCTTGGATATAAACTTTATATATACGATTAAACAGATTGAAATCATTTACGTACACTGAACCCAGATAAGCTTTCATTGTCGAGAATATATCGGACATTGGTATTCCAAGGAATTTGGCTTTGTCACGATCGACATCGAAATACAACTGAGGAATATCAGATTGCAGGGCAGACGATATTTCAGCAATTGTTTTATCTTTTGCTGCATAATACATTAATGTATCTGCAGCATCTACCAATTCCTGAAATGAGGATCCTGATCTTGCCTGAAGCTGAAGCTCAAAGCCACCGGATGATCCTAATCCGGGAACTACAGGTGGTTTTGTGAAATAAGCTTTTGCTTCGGGATAGTATGAGAATTCTGCGCGTGCATCTTCAATTACTTTATTTACAGTATATCCGTCATCAGCTCTTTCAGTCCAGTCTTTTAAGATAACATTCAAGGTAGACCTTGATTGATTGGTACCTACCTTGCCGCTTGATCCGGTTACGTTTTGAACATGTGCTACACCAGGATGCTCAGTCAGAAACGTGATTGCGCGATCTGTGATTTCGCGTGTACGATTCAATGTAGCACCTTCGGGCAATTCAAGCTCAATACTGAAAATCCCTTGATCTTCTTCGGGAATGAAACTGGTAGGGATAATTTTGTTTAAGATGAAAATAGCAATCAAAACAATCCCGAATCCAACCCATACTCGTTTGTAACGAGACATTACTCGTCTTAATATAGAAATGTAGGTGTTGTTTCCTTTGTCTAACCATTCATCAATTTTACGGAATACTATATTTTTATTATTTCCGTCTGAAGGCTTAAGGATGATAGCGCACATTGCCGGACTTAATGTCAAAGCAACTACTGTAGAAATTAAAACTGATACAACAATAGTTACTGAGAACTGGCGGTATAATTGTCCGGTAATTCCATCGAGGAAGCTAACGGGAACGAATACGGCTGCCAGTACCAATGACGTTGCAATCAGGGCACCAGCTAATCCTTTCATTGCTTTATGTGTAGCTTCACGAGCAGATAATCCTTCTTCATGCATGATGCGTTCGACACTTTCCACCACAACGATAGCATCATCGACGACAATACCAATGGCCAATACTAAACCTAAAAGAGTCAGAAGATTTAATGAAAACCCGAATATCAACATCACACCAAAGGTCCCGATGAGGGAAATTGGAACAGCGATAACAGGGATTAATGTTGCTCTCCAGTTTTGCAGTGATAGATAAACAACCAGAATAACAAGTAGCAAAGCTTCAAATAAAGTTTTGTAAACTTCATGAATTGATTCTTCAATATACTTGGTATTGTCGAATGGAACGATGTAATCCATTCCTTCCGGGAATGTTTGTTTCATTTCATTCATGGCCGCTTTAATCTGTTCAGCAACTTCCAAAGCATTCGCACCCGGTAATAAGTAGATACTTAATACAGCTGCATTTTTTCCGTCTAATCCACTTTCGGTAGAATAAGATGATGCTTCAAGAGAAACACGGGCAACATCACGAATGCGAACGATTGAACCGTCCTGATTAGCACGAACGACAATGTCTTCGAATTCTTTTGTAGAACTTAATCGGCCTTTTGTACTGATCGGAATTGTAACATCCAAGTCGTTCATAGGCTGCAAGCCAAGTTCACCGGCAGCTGCTTCACGGTTCTGATCCTTTAAGGCATCTTGCAGATCCTTTACGGTCAAACCGAAGCTTGCTAAGCGATCAGGCATGGCCCAAATAAGCATACCATAATATCGGCTACCTACATTGGATATACGTCCGACTCCCGGAATTCGTTTAAGAACGTCAATGACATTTATTGTAGCAAAGTTGCTTAAGTATATTTCGTCAAACTTCGGGTCTGACGATGTGAGGCATAGCGTCATCAATTGACTTGATGATTCTTTGTCGACCTGAATGCCATTTTGAATAACTTCTGCCGGCAGACGGTTTTCGGCAAGCTTTACCCGGTTTTGCACTTCTACAGCAGCCAGATCCGGATCAACATCGACATCAAATGTGAGATTGATCGAGAGTCCTCCGGAGTTGCTGCTGCTTGACTCCATATAGATCATTCCCGGCGTACCGTTTAACTGTTGTTCTAGCGGAGTTGCTACAGCCTGTGATACAGTCAGCGCACTGGCTCCGGGATAAGAACAGCTTACTTTAATAACCGGTGGTGTGATTTTGGGGTATTGATCAACGGGAAGAAGCTTTAGTCCGATGATACCCACTATGACGATAACGATCGAAAGCACCCATGAAAATACGGGACGATCGATGAAAAATCCTGGTTTCATAATCCTTCCTCCGTTTTGATTTTTTCCATTGTCGTTTTATCCCATGAATGTACAGGACGAGCTTTCATTCCCGGTTTTAGCTTATGATAGCCATCGGTTACGATTTGGTCATACATTCCGATACCTCGTTGAATAATTACTTCATTTTCCAACTCTTTAGAGATTTCAACGAAGCGTCTTTCAGCAATGGAGTCACGACGCAATACATAAACATATGCTCCGCCGGTTTCAATGGAAAGAGCTTTACGAGGGATAATTACAGCATTCTCGATAACGTCTAACAGAAGCTTCACTTTTGTGAATTGCCCTGGTAATAGTTTTTTGTCGGGATTTGCTAAATGAGCGCGGACAGTGAATGTTCCTGTTTGAGGATCGACCTGCGGATCTGCAAAATCAACAAATCCTCTGATCGGATATAAAGAATTGTCAGCAAGCGTTACAGCTACAGTTGGTTGCCATGAACGCGTGGAATCTTGCTCTCCTAATTTTACATTTCTTTCTTTGCTCTTCAGATAATCAAGTGCAGTCATTTTGAAATCAACTCGAACGGTGTCACTTTGAACAACAGTAGCTAAAAGGGATTTCCCTCCTGAGCCGGATCCAACTAATGATCCGATATCTACGTGGCGTTCACTAACATCACCTGAGATAGGGGACCGAACAGTTGTATAACTTAACTCTAATTCAGCCTGATCAAGATCAGCCTTGCTCATAGAGACGCTGGCTTCAGCATTTTCAAGGGCAGCAATGGCATTTTCTAAATCTAGTTTACTGACTGCGTTTTGTTCGAAAAGAGGTTGTAAACGCTCGACATCGCGCTTCGCTTTTGCTGCCTGAGCCTTGTCTTTTTTTAGCTGAGCTCTGGCTTTGTCTACGCGAGCTTTGTATTGAGCGGGATTGATCACGAACAGAGGTTGATTAGCATTAACTTTTTTACCTTCTGTGAATAGCATTTTTTCAAGATATCCTACAACACGTGCGTGAATTTCAACATATTTATTCGGACGGATACGACCGACATATTCGCCTTCAATATCGACATTCTTACGTTTGGGATATTCTACAGTAACAACCGGAAGTTTCTCTACTTTTTTCTCCTTGCAACCAAAAAGTAAGGATGTGAAAAGCAAGACCAAAAAAAGGTGGGACTTTTTTAGCGTCATAAATATTTTCTCAATTTTAGTTTGAATACAATACTAATTCTCTCAAATAATAGACAAGACAACAAAGAACAATGAGTAGAATAGGTGTTGATACTTTATTAATGTATGTTTTATGTTGCAAAGTAGAATAATCTTTTGAAAACTCACAATAGGAGGTGAGTGTTTTGGTGTTAATTAAATTAAACAGAGCGGATGTTTTTATAATATTTGCGACTATCAATGTTGAATTTGCATATATTATATCTTCCATGTTCCGAAACTTGCGTTATAATCTCTCTTTTATCTATCTTTGTCCCCGATTCAATAAATCATTCAGTAAGAATTATGTACAGTAAAATGATGTACGAAGAACTTTCTCTTCGTTGGAATAAGATCAGACAGGCTATGTTGCAAGCTGAAATAGAGGCTTGCTTAATTAGCGGAACTGTTAACTTGTTATATATTTCAGGTCGTGTTTTTAATGGTTATTTCTATTTGCCATTAGAAGGCGAACCGATCTTTTTTGTCAAACGTCCTTTGGGACTGAATGAAGGGAATGTTGTTTATATTCGTAAACCAGAGGATATACCAACAATCTTAAATGAACGAAAGTGTATACCTGCCCAACATATCGGTTTTGAAGATGATACGCTTACATATAATGAACATGCACGCTTAGCTTCATTGTTTCCTGTAGCGTCAATTAAAAATATTTCGGGATTAATGCGTTCTGTCAGAGCTGTTAAAACTCCTTATGAAATATCTGTATATCGTCAGACTTGCGACAGACATGCCAAAGTAATGGCTCAGGTTCCGGATTGTTATGAAAAAGGGATGACGGATCTTGAATTTAATATTGCACTAGAAACGTTGTTCAGAAAGAATGGTTCTATGGGACTTTTCAGAGCTTTTGGCTCTAATATGGAAATCTTCATGGGTAGTGTTCTTGCAGGAGACAATGCGATGGCTGCTTCGCCGTATGATTTTGCGATGGGTGGCGCAGGGATTGATGCTTCTTTGCCGATCGGAAGTTGTGGACAGATTATTGCAGAAGGACAATCGGTCATGGTTGATATGGGTGGATTGTTCTCTCCATATATCAGTGATATGACTCGTACTTTTTCGGTAGGGCAATTATCTGATTTGGCTTATAAAGCTCACGAAACCTCGATGGATATCCAGCATAAGATCAAAGATATGGCTCGTAGTGGGACTGCTTGTTCAGAGTTGTATATTTTAGCTTCAGAAATGGCCAAAGATGCCGGACTTGCAGAGTATTTCATGGGTTATGGGCAACAAGCGGCTTTTGTCGGACATGGTATTGGATTAGAAATTAATGAACTACCGGTTTTGTTTGGTCGTTCTAAAGAAAGATTGCAAGCTAATAATATTATAGCGATTGAACCTAAGTTTGTGATTCCCGGAGTTGGTGCTGTCGGGGTTGAAAATAGTTTCCTGGTTCATGAGTCAGGTATAGAAAAGCTGACAAACACGTCAGAAGAAATTATTGATTTATTGAAATAGTAGTAGAATAGAATAAATGGGTAAATACACACCGGAAGAGCATTTTTTGCGTAAATTAGATGCAAAACTGCGCGAGGCGATTGATGAATACGGATTAATTCAAGAAGGAGACCGAATATTGATAGGTTTATCCGGAGGTAAGGATTCATTAGCTCTTGTTGAGCTGTTGGGGCGTAAAAAACGAATTTTCAGACCTAAATTCGAAGTTTTTGCAGCACATATAACAATGGAGAATATTCCGTATCAGTCAGATCTAAGCTATCTGAAAGAACATTGCGAGAAATATGATATTCCATTTATTCATGCTACGACTTCGTTTGATGAATCTTCGGATCATCGTAAATCACCTTGTTTTTTATGCTCATGGAATAGAAGAAAAATGCTTTTTACTTTAGCTAAAGAGCATAACTGTAATAAAATAGCTTTAGGTCATCATCAGGATGATGTGATTCAGACATTGTTGATGAATATGACTTTTCAGGGAGCTTTCGGGACGATGCCTCCGAAACTTAAAATGGAAAAGTTTGATATGACCATTATTCGTCCGATGTGTCTGATGGCCGAGGCGGATTTAATAAAAATGGCAGAGATGCAGGATTATCGTAAGCAGAAGAAAAACTGTCCGCATGAACGTACTTCCAATCGGGGAGCGATGAAGGATATTGTGAAGCAGTTGGAGCAACTTAATCCGCAGGCTCGGCATCATATCTGGGGAAGTATGACTAATATTCAAAATGAATATCTGCCACAACCAGATGAAAACTAATATTTACTCTATAACAAAGGAGATAAAATGGAAATTAAAAAGGCTGAATTTGTCATTAGTAATACGCAAGTCAAAAAATGTCCTGAAGGAAATATGCCGGAATATGCCTTCATCGGACGCTCAAATGTAGGTAAATCGTCATTGATTAATATGCTTACCAATAAAAAGGGCTTAGCGATGACTTCTCAAACTCCGGGAAAAACGATGTTGATCAACCATTTCTTGATTAATGATGAATGGTATTTGGTCGATTTACCTGGTTATGGATATGCGCGTCGTGGTAAAGAGGGGCGTGAGCAAATCCGCAAGATTATTGATCATTATTTATTGGATCGCGAGCAATTAACATGTGTGTTCTTGTTGATTGATTCTCGTCTTGAGCCGCAAAAAATTGATATGGACTTTGTTGAATGGTTAGGTGAGAACGGAATTCCTTTCTGTATTGTACTTACCAAACTAGACAAAATATCAAAAGGTCAGAAATCGGCTAACCGATTGAAATTGGAAGAAAAATTGCTTCAAACATGGGAGGAACTTCCTCTTATTTTCGAAACATCTTCTGAAAAGAAAGTCGGTAAAGAAGAATTGTTGAATTATATTGACGAGATCAATAAGCAACTTTAATCAGCAACCTTTCAATATAAAAAAAGCTATCCCGGGAATCTGTTTTCTGTGGATAGCTTTTTTTTGTTTCTACTCTGTGTTATGGGATCAGCAGATAAATACAGTTGGTAGCAATGGGAAAACGAAATCTCATTGCAATAAGCTCTCAATCGCAATGCAATTGCCATGTGAATTGCAATGGGGTAAATAGTTGATACACTGTTTTTTTGAGAGTGTTTCTGAGATGTATTGCAATATGGCAATTGAAAATCGATACTTTTAGGAGAGTTTATCTTCTCCCGGATTTTGATTTTCAATCAGCACTATCGACACTATCGACACCTTTGTTTGCAAGTAGCTGACAACTAACTTTATACAGTAGTTGTTTTGGTGACAATTGGATGACGATAGTGTAGATTCAAATCATAAAACTCCTGGAGAGATGTGTCTGGTTTGAGTCTATCGGTGAAAAGAATGGCTTATTTGTCGAAAAGATACGGTGTATCTTCAAAAAGATACAGTATATCTCTAAAAAGATACGGTGTATCTTCAAAAAGATACAGTATATCTCTAAAAAGATACGGTGTATTTCTGAAAAGATGTACCGTATCTTTTTATTGTCCGTAAGACTCAGGATTTAGATACGTATTAAACGAATTTTACATAGGTATTAAAATTTGGTTTGATACGTATGAAAAAATATTTAGATACGTATTAAAATTTGCTATTGTAAAGATCTTGATCTTCAATTGCTTATTCAGATATTTGTTAGTGGCTTATACTGGGATTGGTTGACATCTTAATGAATATATTATACTAGAGACCATCGCGGTGACGCTTACAAATAACCGTATTTATCCGCTGATTCAATATTTGGAAGTATAAATAAAAAGCTATCCTCTAAACTGATTTAAGAGGATAGCTTTTTATTTATTTCCTATCTTAAGCTGGTTCTACAGTATATCCTTGTTTTCTTAATAATTCAATTATGCCTTCTTCTCCTGGTAAATGTCCAGCACCTACAACAATGAAGATTGGTTCGTTTTTTGGTAAAATGTTTCTTAATTGTTCATTCCAGTTGCGGTTTCGAGCAAATAAGATTCGCTCTAGTTCTGCTTTATTTGCACCAAATTCTTCATCTGACATGATATTGAATAATTTATTTAAATCTTGAGCCATATAAGCATCATTCATTATTTGTGCATATTTATCTAACTGATCGTAATGATCTAACAAAGCAGCAAGTGTCTTAGCTTGCTCAGTTATTGATACGCCAAACAGTAAGTTCATTTGTTGCTCCAATGTTTCCAGTCCTCCTGTTTTTTTATTCGCCGCTTTGGCTCTTGTTTGCATAAGTTGATCAATCTGTTCTTCTGGTTTGAAATCTTTGAAATGCTTAATATGAGCCATTACTGCAAGTTGAGAAGATAAGGCTGCCGGTTTGAGTATTTTGACCTGATCAGCACTTACACCCATATTTTCAGTTGTAATTTCGTTTAGTTTTTGGAATTGCTCTTTGTTGAGAACAATATTTAAGGTGCTGTCAGGAGTAGCCATCATTAATCCGGCATACTTCATAGCCTCTTTTTGCATTTGTTCTTTATCCATTACGATTTCTCCATATACAACAGAACAACTGTTGAAGGCTTCATTGAAAGCAGGTAAACTGTCAAGAATACTAAGTGGTGCGACATGATGAGTTCCGAAAATATAAGATGGCTTTTCCAGCCCATTTCCCGATACTTTCCAAAGCAATTGCGCATTAGACTGATAGAAATTTACGAACAAAATAATAAATAGTAAACAATACTTTTTCATAGTAATACTTTTTAGTTGATATGTTATTTCTTACACGTATTTGTGACAAATATAGTAGAAAAAATATATCAATAACTATTATGTATTATTTATTTTCAATTTGATTGACGTATGCAATAGATGCTTATAAGTAAGTTATTTAGATGAGTAAATGTTAATCAAGGTGCTTTTATGTACGAATAATATCTATAATATGCTATTTATTTTCTTATATAGAGTTTTATAAAGACCTAAAAGTTATACATTGTTAATTATAGTAGTTTGTATTGCAAAGTACTTAAATCTGCATATATTTGCGCTGTCTATTAATAATAAAGAATAAAAAATAGTTCGTAAATATATAATAGTTATATATTTGAGGCATTAAAATAATAGTAATATGATTAAGCTAAGAGGAATAAATAAATCGTATTATGCAGGTAAACCTCTTCATGTTCTGAAAGGAATTGATTTGGATATTGCTGAAGGCGAGTTTGTGTCAATCATGGGAGCTTCAGGCTCAGGTAAATCAACGTTGCTCAATATTCTGGGAATTCTGGATACGTATGATACGGGCGAATATTATTTAAATAATACCTTGATTAAAAATCTTTCGGAATCAAAAGCTGCTGAATACCGCAATAAAATGATCGGCTTTATCTTCCAGTCTTTTAATCTGATATCATTTAAAAATGCCTGGGAAAATGTAGCTCTTCCTTTATATTACCAGGGGTATAGTCGAAAAAAACGTCATCAGATGGCTATGGAGTATCTTGATATGGTCGGACTGAAAGAGTGGGCAGATCATTTACCGAACGAAATGTCAGGAGGGCAAAAACAGCGGGTTGCTATCGCTCGAGCATTGGTAGCGAAACCACAGATTATTCTTGCCGATGAGCCAACCGGAGCACTGGATAGTGTAACTTCGGTGGAGGTGATGAACTTGCTTAAAGAAGTAAACGATACAGGAATGACTATGATTGTTGTTACACATGAAAATGATGTGGCTATGAAAACAGAAAAAATCATTCGTCTCAGGGATGGTTTGATCGAAAAAATAGAGAACACAGCAGATTTGATTAATATATAATTTCTAAATCTTACATCATGGATTTATGGATAGAAATATGGGAAACGATTAAACGGAATAAACTCAGGACATTTTTTACTGGATTCTCTGTAGCTTGGGGGATTTTTATGTTGATCGTTTTATTAGCGGCTGGAAATGGCTTACGTAATGCAATTGCTCGCAACTACGAAACTAGTTCGGTAAACGTTCTCCGTTTATTTCCGGGTCGGACTACCATGTCGTTTGGAGGATACGAAAGAGGCAGGCGGATCAATCTCGATAATAATGATATGCGTCTTTCCGAAAGTTTAAAAGATAACGTAGCCGAAGTTTATCCGTCTTCAAGAGCTTACGGTATAAATGCAGTTCGGGGTGTTCAGACTTCTTCTGTTACTTGTGAAGGAGTTTACCCTGCTTCAATTGAAGCAAATGGGATAAAAATAATTAATGAGAACGGGCGTTTTATTAATGATATGGATATGATTAACCGAAGACGTGTTGCGGTTATTCACAAACAACTGAAAGAATCTCTTTTCCAAAATGAAGATCCGGTCGGGAAACAGATAGTAATAGGCAAAATGCCTTTTCAGGTTGTCGGTGTATATGATTTTAATTCATCTCGTAATAATGGCAATATCTTTATTCCTTTCACTACTTCAGAAGTTATTTTTCCATCTAAAAATGGATACAGCAATCTGACATTATCACTTCAGAATCTTGATACACGTGAGGCAAATGAGAAATTTATAGAAAAACTCAAAGTTTTACTTGCACGGCTTCATAACTATAATCCAGCTGATGATTCTTCTATTTGGATTTGGAACAAGCTCGATGATTATTTACAGACCATGGGTATTCTTAACGGGATCACTCTTTTTATCTGGGTTATTGGCATTGGTTCGCTAATTGCCGGCATAGTCGGTATTAGTAATATTATGTTGATTACTGTCAAAGAGCGAACACGTGAAATAGGAATTCGTAAAGCATTAGGGGCAACACCTAATTCGGTATTGAAGATGATCCTTCTGGAGTCGCTATTGATAACCGGTGTTTTTGGCTATATCGGATTAGTTTTCGGTATAACGCTTACGGAAGGGGTGAATGCTTTGCTTAGTACGGGAGGTGCGTCTGACAGTATGGTTATGTTCTATAATCCGACAGTCGATATCCGGGTTGTGATTATTGCATCAGTCGTCATTATTTCGGCAGGTCTTTTCGCCGGATTTATTCCTGCTAAGCGTGCTGTAAATATTAAACCTATAGAAGCATTACGATATGAATAAAATACCATTTTTAGATTTTGATCAATTCCAGGAAATTATCCATACATTAAGCAAGAATAAGCTTCGAAGCTTCCTTACTATGTTTGGTGTAGGCTGGGGAATTTTTATGCTAGTCGTGATGATCGGGGCGGGTAATGGTTTGGAAAACGGAGTTCTTTCAGGAGTTGAGGGAATACCAACGAATTCTTGTTTTATGTTTACGAATCGTACGACCCTTCCTTATAAAGGATTTCAACGTGGAAGATATTGGGAGTTAAAGCAATCGGATGTCTCGGTTATTCGTCAGAATGTTCCGGAAGTTGATTTAGTTGAACCTGTTCTGTTTGGAGGTGGAGGAACAGATAATACGGTATATAAGGATAAAGCAGGTAGTTTCAGTACTAAAGGAATTGCTGAAAATTATTTTAAAATTGATCCTGTAAAGACAATCGAAGGACGCTTGATCAATAAAATAGATATAGCAGAAAATCGAAAAGTCTGTCTGATTGGTGAAAAAGTTTATAATGACCTTTTCTCTAATACACCTAATAGTATAGGTGATTATATACGGGTCGACGGGATTTACTTTCAGGTAATCGGGATAATAAAAGCTACGACACAGATAAATATGGGGTCAAGCACGGACGAAACGATTTTTATTCCGATAACGACCATGCAACAGGCTTACAGCCGGGGGGATGAAGTTCACATGATTGCTGTAACAGCCGAACCCAATAAATCAATAACCAAAGTACAGGATAAAATAACAAAACTCATTAAAGAGCAGCATATGATTAATCCGGATGATAAGTCCGCGCTTTGGGTTCTTAATATTGAAGA
>JBOFKE010000244.1:0-1864 GCA_051657185.1 Bacteroidales bacterium
CGGCATTAATACCCTGTTTGAAATAAATAGAAATCTCCGCCGTACCGTTATTGGAAGCCGAAGAAGTCATATAGATCATATTCTCTACCCCATTGATCGCCTCTTCCAGAGGAGCAATCACACTCTTTTGAATTGCATCGGCACTGGCTCCCGGGTAGGAAGCCGACACCACAATCGTAGGCGGAGCAATATCGGGATAACGCTCAACGGGTAGTGTCATCAGGGCAATAATACCCACGATAACGATAAATGCCGAGATCACACCCGACAATAGTGGTCTGTCTATAAATGTTCTTATATTCATAATCTGACTCTCTTACTCTTTTACAAGTGAATTTGAAACTTTTGTTCCCTCCTGTACCAATCCGGCACCTTCGGCAATGATGATATCCCCTTTGTTTAATCCCTGAGAAACGATATAATCTTTTCCGTTATTAATCTTATCAATCTGAACCATTGCTGATTTTGCCTCACCATCTACTACTTTGTAGACATATACCTTGTCCTGAATTTCGAAAGTAGCTTCCTGAGGAATTACGAAAATACCGTTACGTTCATAAGGCATAACAACCGATCCGGTACCAC
The DNA here is from genome assembly GCA_051657185.1 of Bacteroidales bacterium. Lineage (GTDB taxonomy): Bacteria > Bacteroidota > Bacteroidia > Bacteroidales > UBA7332 > UBA7332. Next base: position 586 of record JBOFKE010000244.1, read on the forward strand.
CACTCAAGAGTTTACGGTCTTGATTAGGAAATACGGCACGCAGACTGACAGCACCCGTTGTTTGTTCGATAATACCGCTGATGCTTTCGATTTTACCTTTCTGGTTGTAACGTGTCTGATTGCTCAACTGTAATTCCACTTCAGGCAGATCATTGATAGCCTCATCCAGACTTTTGTACTTATTGAGCAAATCAAGCACCTGATTTTCAGTCATGGAGAAATAAACATACATTTCTGAATTGTCAGCTACAACAGTCAATCCATCCTGAATACCCGGGCTTACGTAATCTCCTTTACGATACGGAAGTTTACCCACGACCCCATCCGAAGGGCTCTTGATAACAGTATAAGACAAATTGTTGGCAGCAGCCAATGCCTGAGCTTCAGCTGCCTGTAATTGAGCCTTAGCAGTAGTCAGTGCATTCTGTGTAGTTTGCAGATCGAAGTTAGAAACGATGTTTTTATCGAAAAGCATTTTTTTGCTTTCGTAATTTAGTTGAGCAGTAGAAACCTGTGCTTTAGCCAATGCTACCTGTGCACGGGCTGATTCCAGTGCAGCCTGATAGGGAACCTGATCAATAATGAACAAAGGCTGACCTTTCTTCACCACAGCCCCTTCGACTACCAACACATCCATTAAGTGGCCATCAACGCGCGGTATAATCTTAATATCCTGCTTACCACGGATAGCAGCCGAATAGGGATTGTCAAGCTTCACATCCGTAGGCTTAATTTCCATAAGCTTATACTCTGCATTAACCTGATGATTGTTTTCTTTGTGGCAAGATGTCACTATCATTATTCCCCCTAATGACAGAACATACATAATCTTTTTAATCGTCATATCTCTGTTATTTATTTGTGTTTTACATAAACTTTACAAAGATACCGGGATATCTGTTCTTATTTAATTTAATATATGAACAGTGTTGTATAATTTCGGAACTAATCCTATATTTGTTTCCATTAAAAAATACTGAGCCTGAGATTATGAAGCGCAAGAAAGCAACGGAACCTCATTACGAGTTTGAAGTAAGACATACGGACTGGAAGGATCTGACAGGCAAAACTCAATTTACATCCGGATTAGCCATTATCAAATGCCATACCGGATATGCACGTATTGCTATCAATTCTTACGAATGTGAGCTTAAAGCTGGAATAAGCTTTTTGCTCACCGATATTCTGTTATTTCAGGTATTGGAAGTTTCGGAGGATTTCACCGTTACAAGCTGTGATTTCTCTTTGGCTTTCTGCAACGATGTTTATCCGATGCTGG
>JBOFKE010000245.1:0-6498 GCA_051657185.1 Bacteroidales bacterium
CCTCACCCTTGAAAAGCAATATATTATTTGCATCATAAAACTCCAGATAGTTTAAAAAGCTCCCCGGACTGGATGTATAATTTAAATGCAAAGAGTTATTTTTTAAAGTCACATCAGAAAGCCATACATAATTGTTCAAACGAACATTTCTTACTTTTTGCCATAAATTGGCATCGCCGTCAACCAGATGAATTACAAATTCATTATCTCCTACCGATTCCACTCTTGGATCATCCAGATATACATCCTGGATATTAATACCTAAACGATACCAATGATTCCTTTCCATATTAAAATCTGATGTCCCGTTCGATCCCGGATAAACACGAAAAACGACGTACTTATTCAAATACCTACCTCTTAGCTCAATATAAGTTGCATGTTTGGGTGCATTCTGGATGTTCTTCTGTTCTGCCAGTTGTATATTTGAGACTGTCCCTCCCAGATTCTCAGGTAAAAAGACTGTTATCAATCCACTCTGAGCTTCTAAAGGAATACTCAAATCCTGATAATCTGTATTCGATGCTTTATAGTCGGGATCATAATTCGATCTCATTGGCACATTAACAAGACGAAGTTCTTCTGCAATAAAACCAGAACTTTCTTTAACGTTAAAATCGAAAATCAATTTATTACAGATCCGACGTAGCTTAAACCGCTGCAAAGTATGTTTATCACTGCTCTCAATAGATACACCAGTCTGACTATTATAAAAAGGTAAATTATCATTATAGTGTATTCCTGAATATTCATAGCTCAATCTTTTCCAGTCATCTTCCCGCTTCAACTCTGGCAAAGAGCTATCATCTTTTGCAATAAAAAGATATACGGACATATTTGAACCTGCACGCAATGAAACATCAAGATTTATCAATTCGCCATAATTCAGACTTACATCAAACGGGACGGTTTGATGATACAGCAGACCTTGTTCATCAAATTGATAAATCACACCTCTCATACGCTTATGCCCTTCCAGAAAACTAATTTCTCCAGGATATTCTTTTGAGTAACGACAGAGCTTGTCTTCGTCTGAATCATTCTTTGAAGAACGGGTACAACCCATCGTCATATCAGCAAGCTCCATTTCTAAATGTGTATAAACAAAACTGCCCTCATCGTCTTTGCCTATAAAATCATCAGTATGACAGGCGGACAACAGAGCAAATACAATCCAGATATATAACAGGATATGGTACTTCGACTTCATCGCTTAATTCTTTTTCTAATTATTAAAAAATATGGAGATCATCATTTTGCACTACTAAATTATAATACGACTCCTTAAAGCAAGAGGCTCTAAGAAGCTAAACAAGGAGAAATATCTGCTTAACAATAACGTAATTGCCGGCAGAGTCAAAAAGATCTGTTTCCTAAATAATAAAATGTAAGTAATGTATTGATAACCGACTTCTTTATAGGCGCAATATTTATCAGTATCTTTAAAGAAGTGTCACAAAGATAATAAAATCCTTTTACTACAGCAAATTTATATCTTTCTCTGCAATCAACTCTCTTTAGAATAAACCTGGGGTAATAATCTAGTGCTGGTATAATTAGTCCATTATTTAGACATCTAAATATTCGCGACTATTTATTCCATAAAATATTTCCGGATACGCCCATATTAACTATTTTTGCGTATCTAATAATTCAGAAATCGAATACTAACACAATTTAATCATGAACAAAGCCCATTTAAAAAGTTTTTGTATCACACTACTATCTCTCTGCTCTCTTAACCCATGTATTGCTAAATCCAAAAACTCTTTGCGACTGTGGTATGATCGTCCGGCTGATGTCACAGAAACCGATCGTGTGATGGATGATAAATATAACGAGGCTGCATGGCTGGATGCTCTACCTATCGGCAACGGTTTTATGGGTGCCATGATCTATGGCGGTACTGATCAGGAACGTATTCAACTTAATGAGAAAACGCTTTGGTCAGGCAGTTATTCGGATAGCGATAATCCTGACGCGTATAAAAACCTTGAAACGATTCAAAATTTATTAAACAACGGCCAGTTTAAGGAAGGTTCTGATCTGGCTATGAATACCTTTAAATGTAAAGGTCCCGGATCCGGATATGGTTTTGCTGCCAAATACAAAGCTCCCTACGGAACATTCCAGACATTGGGTGATCTTTGGTTGGATTTCGAGCAAAAAGGGGCTATCAAAAATTATCATCGTGAGCTTGACCTGTCTAAAGGCATTGTCCGCGTGAGTTATACGCAAGGCGACAATGAGTTCATGCGCGAATATTTTATGAGTTATCCGGACAATGCAATGGTCATCCGCATTAAGTCTAAAAAACCACATAGCTATGAAGTCCGCATGAATCGCCCTGAAAGATATCATACCTCTATTGATGCTAATTCATTACTAATGAAAGGCACCTTAGACAGTTATCAAAATACTGATGGCATGAGCTATTGGGCACGCATCGCTGCATCCTCCAAAGATGGAAAAATTACATTTGCGCAAGATTCACTTATGTTCATTGAAAATGCCAAAGAAAGTATGCTTGTATTTACAGCCGAAACCAATTATCAGCTGAAATACCAGGATTACATCAATACAAACCATATCGACCAAACTTCCGAACGCATCAAATCCGTTCAGAAGCAAGGTTTTCCGGCAACTTTAAAAAAACACGAATCCGATTACAAATCGCTTTTCAACCGTGTTTCGTTTTCACTTAATTCGCAGGAACCCGATACTATACCTACAGACAAACGGATTGCACGTTTCAAAAAGCAGAAACAAGACAAATACCTTCAGGAACTTTACTATCAATACGGACGCTATCTATTGATCGCCTCTTCAAGACCTGGAACCCTTCCTGCAAATCTGCAAGGGGTATGGAGTAACAAACTTCAGACCGCCTGGAATGGTGATTATCATGCCAACATTAATGTACAGATGAATTACTGGCCAGCCGAAACGACCAATCTGTCCGAATTACATCTTCCTCTTTGCGAATTGATTGAATCGCTTGTTGAACCCGGCACACGCACAGCTCGAATTCACTATGACGCGAACGGATGGTGTATGCACCCGATTACAAATGTTTGGGGATTTACCTCGCCTGGTGAAGGTGGATTATGGGGTATTCATATCGGAGCAGCTGGCTGGCTGTGTCAGCATCTGTGGGAACATTATGCTTTCACACAAGACAAAGCTTACCTCCAACGCGTATATCCAGTTATGCTTAATGCCTCCCGATTTTACTTAGACTGGCTAAAATATGACCCTCAAACAGGCGAATACCTTTCTGGTCCATCTGCATCACCCGAGAATGCTTTTATTGCCCCCGATAATACAAGTAGTGCCATATGTATGGCTCCTTCACACGATCAGCAAATCATCCGCGAATTGTTTGACAATACGCTTCAGGCAGCTGCTATTCTGAATATAAATGATGCGACCACAACGAAGATCAGTCAAATCTTACCGAAGGTTGCAAAAACGAAAATAGGTAAAGACGGGCGACTAATGGAGTGGAATGAGGAGTTCGGTGAAGTAGAGCCCGGTCATCGACATATGTCTCATCTATACGCGCTCCATCCTAGTAATCAAATTAACGAAACAACGCCTGATTTAATGGAAGCTGCACGCAAATCAATAGACTTTCGCTTAGCTAATGGCGGTGGACATACCGGTTGGAGCATGGCATGGCTGATTAATATGCGAGCAAGATTAGGACAAGGTGAAGAAGCGCTAAACTCTTACAACTCTCTTTTAGAGAAATGCACCTTGAATAATCTTTTCGATAATCATGGTCCATTCCAGATTGATGGGAATTTCGGTGGTGTAGCAGGAGTAACTGAAATGTTACTGCAAAGTCATTCGGATCAGATATGCCTGCTTCCTGCTCTACCTGACGCATGGGCTGAAGGATCTGTATCGGGTCTTGTTGCAAGAGGAGGATATATAGTTGATTTAGACTGGAAAAACAAACAAGTCACTCAAACACGTATTCGTGCAAAACAAGCCGGAAAAGCTCAATTTAAAATAAACGGCAAAACACACCACCTGAACTTCAAAGCAAACGAAACAAAAACGATTAAACTCTAAGGAGCCAATCTGTATATACTAAAAAAAGACGAGTCATCATGGATATATTATCCGGATGACTCGTCTTCTTTATTCTAAAATATTTTCTGTTTTATCCTTTGACTATTCATGTTCTCCTGAAACATATACCCATAGATTGTTTTCTTTTTCGAAATATGAATTTTCCAAAATTTGCGCTACTCTCCCATTTTCAAAATAAACGGCTCGGAATTTAACGAATCCCTGAGTATCTGTCTGAGCTCCATTACTCTTGCTGATTATCTCAAGCTTCATCCATCTTACCGATTTAGCCCAATGGCGTATAGCTACCTTTTCTTTCAGATTTCGTGTTTTTGAGTGCCAGCTTTTCATCAGATAATCAGCATTCCCCAATGTAAAAGCAGTATAACGTGAACGCATTAGTTGCTCAGCCGTTGATGCAGGAGTAATTCCTTCTATAATTGCACCACAGCAATTTATATAATTTAGCGTAGATCCACAAGGACATAAGTTCTGCATAATTTCTGTTTTAAGTTTAGAAACTGTTTCTTGATTCAAATATCACAAAGATAAATCAAAACTTCACAGTCAGCTTTAAACTTCAACTTTTTTATACTTCGCGATCAAATAATCATTATTCTAACAAAATATTTGATTAACCCTATCAACGTTTTTTCTTCAGACGGGAAATCCATATATAGTAACCCGTCAATGGCAGTGAAAAACCTATTAATACAATGATCAAATACAAGAACTTAGAAAACATTCCTCCCCACTCCCCTGTATGCATAGTGTAAATCCAACCACGTAACTTTGCAGCTCTGCTTGTATCATCATAAGCTATAAAATCGACAATCTGCCCATTTTTCTGATTAAACTTAAACGTATCGGCTGCACGCTGATTGCCCCAATGCGGATATTGCACTGCCACAGATCCTGCTGATATCGTCAACGTACGATAATCTGCATGCGATTTTTGCAATTCATTAATTACTTGGTCCCATATCAGAAAATCCGGCGCTTCAGGTTTAGCACGCGGAAGATCTTTCTCTACCTTTTCACCCGATTTGACAGGAAATGTGTTTACAGACTGGCTGGCTCCGAATAGCTTATAAAACCCATCTTTATACCAACCAAAAGACCAAGTCGGACCGGTCAGAGACATGATCAATAAAAATAAAGCTGCATAAATACCTAAGCTAACATGAGAGTCATATACGAATCGTTTCAGACCTTTACCGAAACATATGTTTAAACGCTTAGTCAAACTGCGTTTATTTTTGGGAATCCAGATAAAAATACCGGTAAGTAAAATGATTGAAAAGCCAAGTGTGCTTACACCAACAATAACTCGCCCCCACGAAACAGCACCGTCAGGTTTTACACTGTCTAGAAGCCAGCGATGCAGACGGAAGAAGAACATAAAAAAAGGAGAGCGCTCATAGATACCCAAAACAGCTCCTGAATACTGATCAACCGAAATAAAAGCACGTTTGGGTGATGATAAATTGAAGCGATAAGTTGCATCCGGAGAATGAGAAATCGAAACACCTGTTATTTTCTGTCCATTTTTTAACTCTCTCTCTGCATTCTGCATGAGCACTTCCATAGAATTTACCTGGTCACTAACTGAATTTACAGTTAGTATATCCTTATTTATCCATTCAGTTACTTCTTTCTCAAAAATTAAAACTGAACCACTCAAACAGACTACGGCTATAATTATTCCAAAAGGAATAGAAAGCCATAAGTGAACCTTTCTCATTATTTTCCTCATAAAAGGGTCGATTATTTATTTTAATCAGTGTTATGTAAAATCTACAGCAAAGATATTGCGAATTTAGCATACACGCTATCCCTATTTATTGGTAAAACACAACGAAATAGTAATTATTTTTAGGTATTGCCAGACAGACTCTCTGTTACAAGTACCTTTCATAGAGCATTTATCCGAAAAATGCTCTGCTCTTTATGCAATACTTATATTGTAAATACTATTCGCCCCCAAAACATACGCAAAGGCATCGGATAGTATTGAGTGCTTTCATAATATGCGTCAAAGATATTATCTACTTTAAGAGAAAAACTCATTTTAAGGTTTTTCCAGCAAGACAAATTATATCCAACTTCTGCATTATGAGTAGTATAAGCAGGTGTTTGATAAGATGCATCTGCCGAAGTGTTCCGGATATCTGTAAATTGGATAAAGTAGTTCGCCCAAAGCTTATCCGAATAATTATATCGATACCCAGCATTCCACCTGTTTCTTGGTATATATGGAATTTGCACCCCCACTGCTCCGTCATCTCTGCCACTATTGTCAACTGAGCTTGTAAAGGAATAATTTCCTGTTAGAGCATGACGGGACTGTTTGTAATTAAAAGAAAGCATTGCGTTTAATTCTGCACCTTGAGATTTCACTTTACTAAAGTTAACCGG
>JBOFKE010000246.1:0-6798 GCA_051657185.1 Bacteroidales bacterium
CGGGATGCCACAGAGAATACAAAAAGATAAGAAACAAAAACACCGCTTATTATTAATAAGACGATATTCAATACTTGAAGAATCTGAATCATATACCTTCTTTTTTATAAAGAAAATCTTTTACTCCACGCAATGATGCCTTCATCAGATCCATACGCCCTTCGAGCATGTATTTGATCTGAGCTTTAGGAAATGCCAGCAGAAACTGATAGCAAAGCGAAGCTGTTTTAGAGATTCCTTTCCGGTTACGCACGGCAAATATTAATCTGTTACGAGTCAGATAATAAGTCTTGAGCTTACTATTCCTGCCTGTTGATCTGCTTTCCTTATGATAAATCGTAGCCAGTGGTTCATAATAGATCAACCGGTTGGATTTATTTATTATTTCACTCCAATCCAACTCTTCATAATAGAGAAAATAGCATTCAGGAATATAATCAATTGACCGGATAGTCTCCATTTTCAAAAACATGGCCGCCCCGTGTGCATAGGGCGAAAAATGCCCTTCATCATATTGCCCCTCATCCTTCTCTCCAAAGCCAATCAAACGATTTCTTAATGTAACAGCCGATAACGATGTATAGCCGGCAAACTGAATCGTTTGCTCATCGTCTGCGAAAATAATTTTGGGACAAACAATCGCTATACGTGTATCAGATTCCAAACGAGCTATCAGTAAAGCTATTGAGTCTGATTTAAAATAAGTATCATTATTAATCAGATAAAGATATGTACCGCAAGCATGTTTTATACCCAGATTATTTCCGCCTGCAAATCCAAGATTTTCTTCTGAGAGAATCACATTGACATGAGGAAAGTCAGACTGTAACCTCAATCCTTCATCATTTACGGAAGCATTATCCACTACCACTATTTCATACGAAACAGTCTGAATTATACACCCGATAGAATCTATCAATTCAGCCGTATCGTTATATCCGTTATAGTTGACCATAATAAATGAAACCACTGGTTTTCTAAGAGTATTCATGCTCATGATTCAATGTATTTTGTTTTGCTTCACTCAGTTCTCTGTCATAGTAGGGTCCTAAATACACAAATGCCATACCAGTGAAAATAGTAAATCCATTCGGTAATTGTCCAAAAATCTCATTTGCGTAGGATGCTGCAATCATCCCGGTCAATCCGGCATAAAAGGCTATTAAATAGGTTCGCAGATCATCATCCCTAATTTTAAAAAGAAGGATATATGCCCCACCTGCCAAAATCATGAGCAGAGTAAGGATATGCAGAAGCAATCCCACAATACCTGTTTCTACCCATATCATTACAAACCACGAATCCGTTGCAATCTGAGACATATAAGCATTAGGCGCATAACGCTTCGCCTTACCTCCTCCTAATCCTATACCTACGCCAAAATAACGATCGGCCATATACACCTTCATTTTTTGCTGATTCGCTAATCTGACCAAATAAGATGGATCATTTTCGGGATGAAATGCACTACGCATTCTTCTTATCTCTCCATTGCCGTTCAGTATCGTTGTGTATTTAAAAAAGATCAATGCTCCGGCCAGAAGCAAGGACATATAGATAATCTTTTTGAAATCCTTACGTAGAAGAATATAGACAAATAATGCAGCAAAAGGTACAACCATTGCCGTACGTGTTCCCGATATCATCATCCCATACCCGGCCATCAGAGCTACAAAGAGATAATATAAACGCTCGGCTAAGCTATTACGAACAAAAGAAATTATACTAAAAAAGAACATTGAATACCCCATACCGGAGCCAAAATTTGCAGCATCCGTAAAAAAAGAAAAATACCTTATTGAAGTTTGCAAAATATGTGTCCGGGCAAATCCATCGACATATAACCATCTTGTTTCGCCACTATCAAAGCCTACAAACTTCTGCATTAATGCTTTCATAACTGCTAATAAGACCAATACGGACCAAATTGCTACATATATTCTCATATGCTGATACTTCGTACATACCAACTGAGTCATCAATACGATTAAGAAGAAATAAATAGCCTCTCCCCGTACACCCGTAAGCCATGCAGCAACAGAAACCGATTCGGGATTAAACAACTGTGCAATACAGTATAAAAGCCAAATCAGAATAGACAAATTCAACAAGTTAACACTCCTCTTCCATTCTATTTTCTTATTATTCAGATTTATATATAATACAAAAACAATAAATGAGAATGTAATCGTAAGATCCATTATAATCCCACCCTGCAATGACGGAATATACCGTACGATACCCATAATAAAGTAATTCAGGATATTCACCCACAGAAATGCAAGAAACGGATTATTCAGAATACATATTAACGCATAAAATATCGTTGGGACAAGGGCTAATCCAATACCGAACACCAGGCTATATTTTGCACCGAGGAACACAATAAGCATGACCCCCGAAAATATTACTAATCGGTGTATGCTAAACTCTGATTGTAGTTTCTCCCTGGTTATCATTATTTTTTCTTTAATTGGAAACTGAATATTCGATAGAACATACTTCTCACTTTCGTATATGGAGGCATCATCCCAACGATATCCATCATAGCATCCCGCGAAAGCTGATTCAAATACACGAATAATTTTCCTTTCGATATTTCATTACTGATACGTCCGGCATATAATTCATCTTTCGTATTCCATACAGAATTTGCGGTTATTACCATCAGACATATATCCACTGAATTTAATATATATTTATTCGGTGTAGATATTTCAAGTGGAGGTAGTTCTAATATTACGATCTGATTTCCCTCATACTTACAGATATCTTTCCATGAATCCGCCCATATATACTGATCTTGAGACATATCACTATTCCATGAATGAAATTCAACCGTCAGATCGTTATCCATACACTTCTTCATCAATGCGTCAGCAATAAAAGACTTGCCTGCCCCTTTGTCAATACTGGTAAACAGAATAACATTTGGGAATGTATTTTTTAGATAAGGAGATATGGCATTATAAAGATATGTTGCAGATAATTCATATCCTTCATTTTGATATTTATGATAGCGTCCTGTAAATGGCGCAGCAAACCCTCCCAGAACCTTCATTCCGGTCATTTTCTCTGCACGCTTCAAATCACGTAATGATTGATCAATCAGATCAACTGCAATATAATAAGTTAATATAAAAAGAGCTACAGCAAGCACACTAGCCAGCATAATGAAAGCTCGTTTTGATGGTAGTGGTTCTATTGGCAATGCTGGTGGATTGATTATTGTCAGGGTTCCAGTACTCATCTGTAAACTTTTTTTCCGGGTAAGAGCTGTATTGAGTCCGTTTTGAAGGTTCAAGTATAGGTTCTCCAAAAAATTTATTTCCCTCTCTTTTCTTTTGAGGATTGCTCCTACAGGTGAATAGTGATTATAATCCTTATCCAGTTTTTCTTTGCGAATTATCAGTCCATCAATAGTAGCCTTAGCTCTGGCCACATTTAAAGTCTCCAAAAACCATTCTTTTATCACCTCATCCGCACTTAATCCCTCTCTTGAATAATATTTGGGAGATAATACGTCAAGATCTTCCGATACCTCATTCTGTTTTATACGTATGCTGTCATTTAGTTTATCCAGGTTTATCTGATCGCCTGAAATTACAGACAAGTAGGTTTTTTGATAAGTCAGACCAGATAATTCCTCTACCGATTTAAGCAGATTATTATTATCTTTCATCAATGCCTCATTAAATTTCATTTTTGTTTCTAAATCCGACACAAGATTTAAGGCTGAGTTATAAAGAGTCTGGGCAGCAGTATATTCAAGATTAAAATCTCTTGATTGCACTGCCATTTGTTTGGTTTGTTCCTCATAGTTTATGACCTGATTCCTTACATTATACTGAATCAACGAATCTTCAGCTAGTTTGAGGAGTCTGTTACACTTTTGCAGTTCACTCTGAAAATAAGCAATAACACTATCCGTTTCACCGAATTGCAATTTCTGATATTGCTTAATATATTCTTCATTCAATAATGTAATTGTGTTGTAAGCAATACCCGGATCAGAACACTCATAAGAGATATCCAACATATCACTACTCGACAATCGTCGTATTGAAATTGTTGATAACGCATTGTAACTAAAAAAGGGTGTATCGGTATTTAGTACTCGATATAAATAATTCGTAGGAGTCTCTTCGATCATCCCCAATAATCTTTGCGCTATTACCAGATTATCATCACCTTTTATGACCTGTTTGATTTCATTGGGTGTCGCATTATAGAGTGTGTTGTAGTTTATCGATAAAATATCGTTATTGTCTTTCTGTGCATTTCCTTTAATTAAACTGTTTGCTACGAGTCGGAGTGATACCATTTCCAGTGTATTTCTGGATTTGATGACATTTATCAAATTATCCATCCCATTATTTACCGTATTAAAATCAATAGATTTAGAACCTTCCGATTCAATATTATATCCCGATGCTATTCCTGTATAGACAGTACATGACACTTTATAGGTCTTCTGCATATTACTCGTCAGGTAATAAGCCAGAACGCCTGCTATCAGAATCCCGAAAATCAGAATCCATTTAATCTTATATAACGTTTTAAATAAAAACTGAATAATTTGCATTGTATCTTTATTGATTTAATATTTTATATCCGGTCAGAATCTCCAGACGTAAAATCGCTTCTTTAAGTTCTGTTTGTGCAATTACAAAATCACCTAATGCATCCGAATGCATATTCTTCATCCGGCTCAGATCAGATGCATCTATTTTGTTTTGCACGAAGGCTTCCCGACTCAATTTAAATTGAGCCTCCGCATACCGTAATGCCTCAGCTCTCACTTTCAATAGAGTCATCCATTTTTCGGCAATCGTATAAGAGTGAACTATCAGCAACTTCTGCTCATCCAGATACCTCTTCACCTCGAATTGAGTCTGCTCTATTCTTTCTTTTTGACTTTTGATTTTATTCGAACGGTCTATTATTTCTTCCAAAGGCATAATTACAGAAAGACCTACGTTATAATAACTTTGATTATTATTTGCACGTTGAATTACACTTCCGCCACCTTGCGTAGCATCAATACTTGAATTATCACTCCATAATTGTCCGTACTGATACCCGCCCGTTATCCGTATATAATTAAGCCATCTTCGCTTCGTGCTTTTCAAATCACTCTCTTCTTCGATTTTACGCGACCGGTAAAAGCCTACTACGGGATTATTCTGCGAAGAGGCATTATACAATACTTCCAGCGAAGGCAGCTCAAAATCGATTAACAGCTTATTCTTTTCTGTTCGTATCGAATCCTGAGCCTGAACAGAAATAAACATCAGACATAGAATGATTGATAAACATGCTGATCTACACATTTTCTTTTTGTATAAATGAGGTAAATGTTTTTACGATTATTTTCATATCAAAAACAAAACTGACATGTTTTGCGTAATAGATATCCAGTTGATTTCTTTCTTCGGCTGACAAGCTACCCGAATCTCCGCGTTTATTTACCTGCCACCATCCTGTAATACCGGCTGGCGCAAAGAAGCGTTCTACGTCATCATCCTTTGTCAGTAATTCTGCTTCATATACCGGTAACGGTCGATTACCGACAATAGACATATCCCCTCTCAGCACATTAAAGAGCTGAGGTAATTCATCCAGGCTATATTTTCGTATAAAACGGCCTGTCCGGGTTATACGCGGATCATTTTCAAATTTAATAAATCCATGCTCCTGATGTTTATGTACCTGATCCAGATAATCAGACTCTAGAATAAAAGAATCGTCGCTGACAAGAAGTGTCTGACCAACCACATCTTCAGTGCAATCTCCTGATACATTATTCTCATCGTCATTACATTCTTTCGGGACTGAGTACTGATTCCGGTTCATGAACTCCTTCATTCGTTTATCTGCATCAGGATACATAGATCTGAATTTCAGGAAATCAAAAATACAGAAATTTGTGCCGACTCGTTTAGATGCATAAATAACCGGACCTTTACTTTCCAGTTTAACCGCTAATGCCAGAATAATGAATACGGGAGAAAGAATCAGTATTCCGGATAAGGACACTACAATATCAAATATCCTTTTCCAAAGCGGTAATTTATACAATTCGACATCCTTCGGGTTAAATTCTTGATTTGTATTAATCATCACAAATGCTATTAATAACTCAGGCAAGAATATGTTTAATTCTAACCTTCAATTCCATCGGATTAAATGGCTTTACAATATAATCGACGGCTCCCTTTTCTAATAAATTAATCCTTTCCGTAGTACTATCTTCACTCGATAATATAACAACAGGTATATTCTTTAATTTTTCATCAGATTTTAAATTGGCAAGAAATTCATCTCCGCGCATCAAAGGCATTTTAATATCGAGTATAATCAAATCGATCTCATAACCTTCACGCAACCATTTCAGAGCAATCAGTGGATTGTCAAACCACACGACTTCATATGTATCCTTCAAATAAGATGTAATAATTTTAGCAATAGAATCTTTATCATCTACAATCATTAGTCTTTCATTCATAACAATAAATTTTGAAATATGCATTTTATTATTAAACACTTGAGTAGTTTAAATGTTTTATTATATAAATATTTATTGATACGAATGAAAATATGGCAGTCTGAAACATTCTTCATAGCAAGCATGGTAATCAGTTTATCAAACTAGTAAACCTATTTACTATCCAATATTACAGTAAACAGACTAATAAACAACGAGTGAGTAGAAACAACAGAGTGTTTATTTTAAGCTATATAAATATTTGCATTTTACAATACATAAATCCTATGAAAACAAATAATCATATTGAT
>JBOFKE010000247.1:0-3592 GCA_051657185.1 Bacteroidales bacterium
CAGGAATCTTTATTTTTGTTATTTATTTAGATGTTCCTCTTAAAGAAGCTAGCTATTAGCAATATTCCAAATATAGATATGAAGAAACTCAGCTTTTTATTCTTTCTAATGCTTATCGGTTTTTTACTGGATCTTTCTCTGGGTTCAGTATTATTACCATTAAATGATATTATAGCTACTATTGCCGGTAAAGCTCCCAACGAAGTTATTCATGAAATTATATTGAACTATCGTCTTCCCAAGGCTGTTACAGCTATTCTTAGCGGTGCAGCTCTATCAGTAGGTGGCGTATTGATGCAGACGCTTTTCCGGAATCCGCTTGCCGGTCCCGATGTATTAGGCGTCAATTCAGGAGCAGGTCTCGGAGTCGCTCTTTTTACTATGTTTGGGTTGTCAGCCATTCCTTTTATCGGCAACTGGGGTATTATGGGTGTCGCCATATTAGGAGCTTTACTGATTCTTTTGTTAGTTCTATCTATATCGTTTCGGATCAAAGAAAATACAGCATTATTAATAATAGGTATAATGATTGGAAATTTGGCGGGAGCATTGATTAGTATATTGCAGAGTGTCAGTAATCCTGATTCGATAAAATTATTTATAATATGGACATTTGGTAGTCTTAGTAATGTTGGAAAGGAGCAAATGCTTATCATGGTACCTTTGATAATAGCCGGATTACTGCTGGCATTTATGATGCAAAAGCCACTGAATGTATTAATGTTAGGAGATAATTATGCTCAAAGCCTGGGTGTAGATGTAAAAAAAATAAGGATACAGATTATAATTGCAACGGCTCTTTTAGCCGGTACCGCAACAGCATTTACGGGACCAATCGCTTTTATAGGTATTGCTGTTCCACATATAACGAGAGGGTTTCTTATGAGCAATAACCATAGATATCTGATACCGGGTTCAGCGCTTTGTGGAGCAGCATTAATGCTATTCTGTGATGTTATATCTCAGCTACCCGGATTGTCAATGACTTTACCGGTTAACTCTGTAACAGCTTTATTCGGAGCACCTGTTATTATCTGGGTTTTATTCAGAAATAGAAGATCTTTTACGCGTTGAAACAAATGATATATAAATTAGAAATAGTGAAGATGAGAAGATTCAGAAGTTTTCTGCTGCTGTTCTTTCTTGTATTGCACATGAATACAAGGGCACAGGAGAAATGGAAGCCCTATGAAGTGTTAGAACAGTCAAGAAAAGCATTGAACACTTTTGAGAACCGTTCGGATGATGAAGCAATAGAAATGATATCGAATGTTATTGCGGCAAAAAAAGATAATAATATTACTGATGGAGAGATTATCACTTGTGACAGATACGAAAAAATTAATGTCGGGTGGGTCAATCTGACACAGAAAGAGAAGAATCGTATTTACTTACGTTATTTCAATTTCTTATTTGAGCATACTGATACCAGTGATGTCACAAACGAACCGATACAATATGTAATGAGTCGCGAAAAGTTTGAATCATTAGCATATAAAAAAGGTCGTTCTCTGAAATTGGATGTGAAGGCGGTTAATCGGGACTGGGTAGATGAAATGCTAAATGAGCAAGGAATAAAAGCTATTGCAGATGAAGCCTTCTCAGGATTCAGTATTTACGATAATAATATAAAAATGCTTTTGCAAAATTTTGTAGGACCTTTGTCAATGCCTCTTGCAAAAAGTGTTTATAAATACGTATTGAATGATTCGATTGAATTCATTGATGGTGAAGCTTGTCACATCGTGGACTTTGAACCGCATAATCCACGGATTCTCGGTTTTCGGGGAAGACTTTATATAATGGATGATGGGAGTTATGCGGTACGTCGTGCTGTTCTTTGTGTACAAAACGAACAGAATCTTAATTTTGTAGATAATATTGTAATCACCCACGATTATGATGCCAGAGTAGGAGGTTACAGACTGCTCTCTAAAGATGATGTCAGTATCGAAGTTTCCTTACTTAAAACATTTGTTAGGCGGATTGGGTATTTTTCGAATCATCAGCTAAATGAGGTGACCAATCAGGAATATAACTCATTACCTATTCTTAATTACCGTCAGGATGCCTGGAATCAGCCCGATGAATATTGGCTGGATAAACGTCCCTTGGTTGTGAGTGAACAGGAATTTCAGGTAAAGAATGAAATTAAAAATCTCTATCAGAACAATAAGGGTAGCTTTTGGGGCTATTTGGGAGCAAGTGTGTTTGAGAATGCTTTTGATGTAGGTAAATTTGAGATAGGACCTCTGACCTCTATGATTTCCCGAAATGATATAGAGGGTTTTAGACTTCGCTTAGGGGGGACTACAACGAATAAATTCAGCAATCGCTTATTTCTTGAAGGTTATGGGGCTTATGGAACAGAAGATAAAACATGGAAATATTATGCTCAGGCAGAGTATTCTTTTCGCGATATCGAGAGTTATCCCACAGAATTTCCAATTCACTCAGTGGCTGTTAGTATAAAGAATGATGTAAGTTTTCCGGGACAGGATCTCGTATCTGTAAATAAAGAAAATCTATTCTATTCATTCAGGAGATTTCCGATTGAAAGAATGTATCTTATCCGGTCGATAGGGCTGAGATATATGCGAGAGTATCAGAGCGGGTTTTCTTATAAGCTGACAACTGATGTTTTCCGCGAGTCACCTTTAGGTGAGTTGTATTTTCAAATCAGAGAGCCCGATGGTTCAATCCGGCAAATTCCAAGCCTCTCTAAAACGGAATTAGGATTGTCATTGCGCTATGCTCCTCGTGAGAAGTTTTATCAAAGGCGTTACAGCAGATATTATTTATCTAATAATAACCCTATACTGACGCTTTCTCATAAAATGGGACTGAAAGGAATCTGGGGATCACAATATAATTCCAATCTGACAGAGTTTTCGGCTTATCAGCGGTTGAATGCATCGTTATTCGGACATTTCGATCTTATGCTGAAGGTAGGGAAGCAATGGAATCAGGTACCATATCCTTTTTTAATTATACCACAGGCGAATCCATCTTATTTTCAGATTAAAGAAACATTTGATTTGATGAATGTTATGGAGTTTATTTCTGATCAGTATATTTCATGGGATACAGAATATCACCTTAATGGAGCTCTGTTTAATCTGCTTCCCGTAAATCGCTATCTCAAGTTCAGGGAAGTATTCTCATTTAAAGGGTATATCGGAGCATTGACTGATAAGAATAATCCCGAAAAGAATCCCCGGACTTTCATTTTTCCGCTTGATCAGGCGGGCAATCCGATTAGTTATAAAATGAATGGAATGCCTTATATGGAACTGGGTGTCGGAATTGATAATATATTTCGTTTTTTGCGTATCGATTATGTTTGGCGACTCACTTATCGAGACCATCCCGATATTAGTAAATCAGGCATACGCATTGGATTGAATCTGATGTTTTAAGAGAATGAAAAAAGGCTATCCTGTTGAAGGATAGCCTTTTTTGTATGTCGGGCATGGTATTAAACTAGCAGGATGCAAGTTCCTGTATGTGCCGAGTTGATAGGAAACATTAGCGAATGACAAGGGTGTTGCGGGTGACCGCAAATCTGAAAGAAGTCATCAGCAAATCTGAA
>JBOFKE010000248.1:0-2555 GCA_051657185.1 Bacteroidales bacterium
TGTAATCAGTAACTTTGAAGTGACATATTTTCGCAAAGTTAAAGTGACATGTTTTCGCAACATGGAACTGACAGATGTTTTGTCTTAGGAATTGTAGATTTTGGATAAAAAAAATAGTATCCATTACTTTTGTAAACTAAGAAAATATACAAAAGATGAATACTATTCCAACAATTCCCTCTTCGACAAAGAAATTATTTATGTGGTACAAAATTACAAACTTAAAATCAGAAAAACTAACAAATCCTCAAATTGCAAATCAGCTAGGGGTTCATAGGACTACCGTTTCAAGGTATTTGTCTATGACAGAGGCAGAGTTTAGGGCAAGTCAACGTTACCAGCGAAGCTATCCGACTTTACTGGATGCCTACGAAGAGCAAATTCATCAGCAATTGCAATCATGTAACGATTTGTCGGCAAGTCAAATTCATGACCGCTTAAAGGAGGTTTATGCGGATTTTCCGAACATAAATGAAAAGACGGTGTATAACTTTGTCCAAAAAGTAAGAAAGAAGTATGGCATCGCGAAAACAAGCTCGACACGTCATTATCAGAAATGTGAAGAGACGGCATATGGAGAATATGCTCAAGTCGATTTTGGAGAGCGTTATATGCCAGACACAAAAGGAGGTTATATAAAGGTTTATTTCTTTGCGATGGTGTTATGTCGAAGCAGATCGAAATTTATCTTCTTCAGTAAAACACCCTTTAACGCAGAACTGTCCGTATATGCGCATGAACTTGCATTTGAATATTATGGCGGTGTACCCCGAAAAATTATTTATGATCAGGATAAGGTCTTTATCGTAAAAGAGAATTTTGGAGATTATTTACTCACGAGTATTTTTGATGCTTATGTAAGTCATTCTTCATTTAAGCCCATCTTTTGCAGAAAAGAAGATCCTGAGAGTAAAGGGAAGTGCGAAAATGTAGTCAAATATGTAAAGAATAATTTTCTCAAAGGACGTGAATTTACGGATATCGCAACCCTTAATAAGGAAGCTCTCGGATGGCTGGCAAGGACAGGGAACGGCAAGATGCACGCCGGAATAAGAAAGATACCGAGCGAAGTTTTACTTGTAGAGAAAGCACTTCTTACACCCTACCAAGGGGCGCCTAAGCAACCGACTGTAGAAATGCGAGAGTATGTGGTCCGTAAGGACAATACAATCAGCTATAAAGGCTGTTTTTACAGTGTTCCCGTTAAAACATACATCAATGATAAAAGTGTCTGTTATGTTGAGGAAAAAGAGGGCTTATTGCTTATTTACAATCAACAAACCGGCAAGCAGATCGGAATGCATAAAGTACCGGAAGGTAAAGGCGAGTTTATACTCCAACCGGGACACCATACAGAGAACCAATATAAATATCCCGATCTCGAGAGCCGCCTATATAAATACGTCGGCAAAGAGGATTTTATTCAAACGTATCTTGGAATGATGCGCAAAGACAGACCTCGCTATTATTGTGATGCTCTGCGGCATATTCTTGCAAATATGGATTATATAGATGCAGCTGTTTTAAAGGAAACAATTATAGAGATGGCAACCGAACAGATCTTTAATCCTCATATTTTGATTGAATGTGCGCTTAGTAAGAGCTTACGACAAAATATGAATACAGATTGCACAGATATAGAATTACAGTCGGATCAAGGAGGTGTAACCCATTATGAGATGGAAGTTGACCGATCTGATATTAAAACATATGATCGAATTATGTCATGAAGTCAACAAGTAAATTAACCCGATTGGCACAGAAGCTGAGACTTCATTATACTCAGCTTAACGTTGAGAATATGATCTTCAAAGCACAGGAGAATCAGCCAACTTATATTGAATTCCTCAGTGAAGTTTTGGAAGCCGAGGTTAACTCTCGAAAACAAAAGGATTACGAGAGACGATTAAAATCAGCAAAGTTGCCTCTTCAACATGATTTGGATGACTTTGACTATAATTTTAGTTGTGGTATATCCAGAACACACATGGATCAGCTTCGAGAACTGGTCTGGATCGATAATAAGTATAATCTGATACTTATGGGCCCATCCGGAACAGGAAAAACCTATATTGCATCCGGTTTAATTTATGATGCATTAAAAAGGGGACGGAAGGCTTACATGCTTACAATGCAGAATCTCATATCAATAATAAAGATGAAGGATATATCTCCTACCGCACTAAGAGCCTATACCCGACTTATTAAAGCAGAAGTACTGGCGATAGATGACATCATGCTGCTTCCTATTAAAAAGGAAGATGCAGTGGGGTTTTTTAATCTAATTAATATGCTGCATGGGAATACCTCTATTATAATAACAACCAATAAAGCACCCACAGAGTGGGTACAAGCTTTGGATGATGAGGTTTTAGCAACTGCTCTTCTCGACCGGTTACTCTACCATTGTGAGGTAGTAAAACTTAAAGGGAGCAGCTATAGGATGGAAAACAGAAAAACGATCTTTAATAATAATACAGAAGGGGACAATGATCAAAAACTGTCACTTTAACGTTGCCAAAAGCTGTCGCTTTTATTATGCGAAAAATAGTCGG
>JBOFKE010000249.1:0-2838 GCA_051657185.1 Bacteroidales bacterium
GCGGTTGCACCACAAATAGCAGCTATCGGTTTATTGTTTTCCTTCAGATTCAGAATAAATGAAGCAACTTCATGGTCTATATTATTTTCCCACATAGTCCCTCCCGGAAGAATGAACAAATCAATATTAGCAAGGTCAATCTCAGAGAGAAGCAGATCCGTCGTAACTTTTAATCCACCCATGGAACAAACCGTATGGGAGTCTTTTGAAACATAGAGCAGCTGACACATCTCACTCTTATTTAGTTCGGGTGTCAGGTAGGCTATTTCCCAGTCAGAAAAACCTTCAAATAAATAGATATAGCAATTCTTTATCATCGTCTTTGTATTAAATAGGATTGTAGAATTTTTATTTGTGAAGAAATAATTTCTTCAAAGATAAACAACTTGCAGCGATAGATCGGATTCTTTGGACCAGATAAGAGAGTCAATATTCGTTTTCTCTCATAAACTCATCTGCGATATACAGATTTCCGTAAAGGTACAATCTATGGCTTCTTAGCTCTCAAAAGCCTTCAATGAAAAGGCCTCGTTATAATCTATGATCTGATCTGTCGTAATATATTTCTTCCAAGCCTCTTCATTATGACTAATTTTTGAAATATCCTGAGCTGAAATATCTTTAAACTTTTCAGTTACCTGATTGAGAATGTGAAGTTCTTCCTGAGTAAACAAACTATAATCGGGAGGTGTATCCGAACATAGTTTCGTTCCGCAATTACCAGAAGAGAATTCGACAATTTCCGGAGTAATGTCATCAATTAAACTATATACCCGATCCCATCTGACAGGCACGGGTCCAAATTGTATCGCTTTATATGCTAACCCACTGATTCCATAACCATAAGTTTTATATGATAGAAAATCTGTATAAAACAACAACTTATTCATTTTGGTATTAAAGACTCCATTGCAAGTTGCTATAAAATGAAGCATCGTGTTTTTTAGCTTATCATACGACTGCAATGCATAACCATTGCAGCTACTCCTAGAATAAGACTTGAAAATAAGGTTTTCGCTTATATTACTACTTTTATTCTCGATAGACTTATTCAGTTTAATAAGAATCTTTTCAAAAACTTTTGGCTCAAATTGATGTTTTGCATTTTCGACAAATTCTTTAAATACAGATGGTTTCTTTATTGAGCTGATTATTTTACCATTCGCTTCACTGGGCATATCCCCATTTTCATATAGTCGATATTGATTGTCTCCGAATCCTAAGATCTCAGACATTTTTGAGGCCGAAAGATCATACATCTCTCGGATTTGTTTGATTTCTTCCGGAAAAGGAATGCCGTATTTGACCCGATATTGATTATATACTTGCGTGAGGTTTATTTCATCAATCTTTGTTGTTGTAAATCTCTCTTTGGTATCTTCGCATTGATAATACAAAGATATGTATGGGAACTTTTCTTTGCGGAACGTCAATTCGGCATTTTCTTGTAGGAGGACAACCTTTCCTCCTGTAAAAGGGCTTTTCATTGTTTTTCTCCTTTAAATATATATTTCATTTTATGCTCAGCTATATGAAATGAAATACAAATTGTTTGACTGTTTTCCCGACCTAAAGATATTTTGATATAGACTTCTTTTCCTTTTATGTCTTTACCAAATACCCACATATCACCTAAATTATTCAGAGTATCAATAATCGGTCCCTGACAGTAATCATGTACTTTGATTTCTTTTATTACAGTTTCTCTGTATTTAGGAGTAATTTCTAAATCGGCCAGCGTTTGAGTATTTTTTCCTCTATCATCCCTAAAGATGATACTGAAGATCTCAAGTTTCTGATGGAACTGTTTAAGAAACAATTCGACCTCTTCTTTAGTTGCCATTCTTTTGCATTTTTGACAAAGATAGCAGATTATTGCATATTGGTTATTAAAATGGATATAATTCAACTTTAAAGTCGAATTATGGTAAGATGTGAAGTTTGTGAAAGAATACGATTATAACCTTATACCGTATCGGGTATAAAGGCAGATTCAGATAACTCTATTGTACCTTATAGGGTATAATTCGATTTAATTTATGATCTGATAATTAGGATTGGTTATTCTTTATTATTTTAGAAGCCTTAATTCAAAGTTGTCAATCAAGAAACAATGATAAATAAAGAAATAACACCTGAATTTATGGCCGAAGTAGCGATGTATACGATTGTAAGCAGTAGATGCTATGTTCAGACGGCCGAAAAATACGGAGTTACGGTATCCGATATTACTTTCTGGGTCAATATAATGAAGAGAAATGTTGCAAGCTTGTATTCGGAAGAAAACCTGAAGTCTGAATCTACAATGCAGACAAAGGCTATTTCCGACCGAGAAACTGAGATGCGACGTCGCAATACAATACTAAATGATCGAAGAAAAGCAAATACATTGCATGTTCCTAAGATTACAAAAGAAAGAATGACCGATTATTACTTCCCAAAAATGGAGATGGAGTCGTCATGGATTGTTGAAAACACCTACGATTTTTGCTTTATACTCCGCCAGAAGGAAAGATGGATAAAAGGTGCAACAAAACTTATGGCTACCAATCCTGAGAATAGTTTCTATATATGTACGAATCTTCTGCGCTCTTTGCCTTTATTATGGAATCGGGAAGATATACAGCCTTTTTTTAAAACGAAAAGAATAGCGATTATTATAGCTGAAGCGGATAAATTAATCCAATATTCTTTGGGAATGATGGACAATTGCCAAGTTGAATACAATATTGCAATTGACGTATATAAATCGATTAAACAGGATTTAGTATTTCAGTCGTATAAAGATTTTAAGCTGTCTTGTATTGATTAATAAAAAAGGAGAAGCATCTACCCATA
>JBOFKE010000250.1:0-1968 GCA_051657185.1 Bacteroidales bacterium
AATAATACCATTACACGACCTGTCGCATCCTGAATACGGGTGTAACAAGCATTGAATGCCTCTGTCTTACTGTTTATGTCGAATAATAAATCAGACGTTAGTGTACCATTTTCATCTTCGTCTTTTTTCGGGAAGAAGTTTGATTTTACGATCAGGTAAATAACAAAGGCTGCAAGTAGGAAAACGATGTAGAAATTACCCCACATAATAAGGATTCCTAGTAAAAATGCAGCTGTAAAAGCACTGAATCCGGTAAAAAACCATCCGCCGATGATAGTGATTACTCCCGAAACACGATAAACAGCAGTATCTCTGCCCCATGCTCCGTCAATTAAGGAGGTACCCATAGCTACCATAAAGGTTACATAAGTTGTAGAAAGCGGTAGTTTTAATGAAGTTGCAGAAGCAATCAGAATCGCTGATACAACCAGATTTACGGATGCGCGGATATGGTCAAAAGGTAAAACCTCTGCACCGGGCTCTAATTTCGGTTTAATAAATCGACCCGCAACCCATCTGTTTACAGATTCCGGAATATAGCGGTCAATAGAGTCTGAGGCTTTGATAACTACACGAACGACTGCACGTGATAGAGGTGTTGACTGAAAATTCTCTTTTTCCTGACTTTGGCTGCTCAATTGGATAGAGGTTTGAATTACCTTCTTTGCCTTTTTACTGAAGTAAAGAGTCAGAATCATGATACATCCTGCTATCAATAACAGATAAGTAGGTGTTTTTACAGGATCGGTCAGACTGGACATCAGCATAGATGCGGCAGAGTCTCCCGCTCCGTTTGCAACAAAATCGCGATATGACTCTAATCCCGCTAACGGAACGCCGATAAAGTTTACGAGGTCATTGCCCGCAAAAGCAAAGGCAAGAGAGAATGTTCCGGCTAATATGATAAATTTAAATACATTAGCTTTGAAGAAAAGAATCGCTGCCTGAAAAATGACAGTGAAAATCAGAAAGCTAGCCAGTAAAATAGTAGTTGTATGTTCATTGATGAATGAAATCATCTCAGGGGTCATAAATGAACTGCCTTTTGCTCCTTTCATTACTAAGAAGTAAAAAACGGTTGTTACGGATATACCGGCAAAGATTCCTCCGAAATAACGATATGTATTTCCATAGTTAAAGGTGAAAAGAATACGGGATATATATTGGACGACACAACCGACCGTAAAAGCGACGGCAACGGAAATCAGAATACCGCTTGTAATGCCTAATGCATTGGCTGTATTGATGTATTCTCCTATCTGACTCAATCCGTTTTCTGTTCCTATCAGTTTATAAACAGCTACGGCTACAGATCCTCCAAGTAACTCAAATACCAGTGAAACGGTAGTTGAGGTTGGCAGACCAAAGCTATTGAATATATTCAGGAGAGCAACATCGGTGATCATTACGGCCATGAAAATGACCATTACTTCTTTGAAACTTAACATTTCGGGATTGAAAATTCCACTTCGTGCTACCTCCATCATTCCACTGGAGAATGTTGCGCCAATTAAAACACCCATTGCGGCTACCAACATAATTGTACGAAACGGAGCGATCTTAGATCCGATTGCTGAATTCAGAAAGTTTACGGCATCGTTACTTACCCCTACTATCAAATCGGATATGGCAAGTAAGCCAAGGAAAATAACAATAATCAAATAGATGTGTTCCATATATACTGGTTTTAATTCGGCTGCAAATCACGGGATAAAATATTACATTACTATTTCAAAAACGAATGAAATAATACAAAGTCTCTTGTTTTTTTAATGAGGTTGCAAAAATGCTTCAGAAGCGTTATTTTAATATGTTATTTTCCACATAAGAAGGTTATTATAAGCATGATTAGACTTATGTGTATACGTTTGTCTGATTAAAAACAGAGTGATTTTAAACGAATATGTATATTAATAAATTGAAAGCTGAAAGAAACGGGAAAAATCAAATTCTTTTTTATTACTTTTG
>JBOFKE010000251.1:0-6501 GCA_051657185.1 Bacteroidales bacterium
CGTTTAGACGTTTTCTGACTTTACAGTTTATTGATCTTTATATCTTGATTTGGTGCTGTAAGATCGGAAATATTGAATTATATTTGTGTATAAACTAATTATAGATATTTATATGATTCAAGAATATCAATTAAGAGTACTTCCGAAGATTGCTGCATCAGAACAAGAAATCAAACGATTTGTAGCTCAGGAATATGCAATTAAGGAACAAGATATAATGGCCATTCGAATCCTGAAAAGATCGATTGATGCCAGACAAAGAACGGTGATGATTAATTTAAAAGTCGCTGTCTTTATTAATGAAAAGCCTTCCCAAAACGAATATGCGGAAATTTCTTATCCGGATGTGGCATACAAACCACAGGTTATTGTTGTAGGGGCTGGACCTGCCGGACTTTTTGCCGCATTGCGTTTGATTGAAGGGGGATTAAGACCTGTTATCATCGAACGAGGTAAGAATGTTACTGATCGTAAAAGAGATATAGCTTTAATAAGTCGTGAGCATGCAGTAAATCCGGAGTCAAATTACAGCTTTGGTGAAGGCGGCGCCGGAGCATTCTCTGATGGAAAGCTTTATACGCGTAGTAAAAAAAGAGGTTCCGTTGATCGTATTCTGAATATATTATGTCAGCACGGAGCTTCGACTTCTATTTTAGCTGATGCTCATCCGCATATCGGGACAGATAAGTTGCCTAAAGTAATCGCAAATATGCGTGAGCAAATCCTCAAATCTGGAGGAGAGGTGCACTTTGAATGTAGAATGGATGAGTTGATTATCGAAAAAGATATTGTTAAAGGTGTCAGAACTCATGATAATAAAGAGCTTATCGGACCTGTGATATTAGCGACCGGCCATTCTGCCAGAGATGTTTACAGATATCTGGCTGAGAAAGAGGTTGAGATAGAAGCAAAGGCAATCGCTGTTGGAGTGCGTCTGGAGCATCCACAGCAATTGATAGACCAAATTCAGTATCATAATCCTCGGGGACGCGGTGATTATTTGCCTGCAGCAGAGTATAGCTTCGTTACACAAGTTCAGGGACGCGGCGTTTATAGTTTCTGTATGTGTCCGGGTGGGGTTATCGTGCCAGCTGCAAGTGGTCCGGAGCAAGTTGTTGTTAACGGAATGTCATCATCATCTCGTGGATCTCGTTGGGCTAATTCGGGTATGGTTGTTGAGATTCGTCCTGAAGACTTACCAAATAATGAAGATAATTCAGTCTTGAGTATTATGAATTTTCAAGAGGAGTTGGAACGCAACTGTTGGTTAAATGCTGGAATGAAGCAATCTGCTCCGGCACAGCGTATGGAAGATTTCATAAAGAAAAGAGTTTCAGGCTCTACGCCGGAAACATCATATGCTCCTGGAGTAATATCTTCTCCACTTCATTTTTGGATGCCTGAATTTGTAACATCCCGTTTGTCTGAAGGATTCAAACATTTCGGTCGGGTATCCAGAGGGTTTCTGACGAATGAAGCACTAATGATTGGTGTAGAGAGTCGTACTTCAGCGCCTGTTCGTATTCCTCGTGACAGAGAAACTCTGGAGCATGTGGTTATTAAAGATCTTTATCCTTGTGGTGAAGGTGCGGGTTATGCAGGAGGAATCGTATCAGCAGCCATTGATGGCGAGCGTTGTGCAGAATCTCTGATTGCAAAGATGAATAATTAAGAATAAACAGTTAACTATAAATATTTCAAAAACTATTTGTTATTAAGCTTGTTATTTGATATATATTTAATAACTAAATAGTGAATATTATGAGTTGGATACTTTTTATTGTCATAGGTATTCTTGCAGGGTTTCTTGCAGGAAAGATTATGAGAGGAGGCGGATTTGGGTTAGTTGTTAACTTAATCGTTGGTGTTGTCGGAGGTATTTTAGGAGGATGGATCTTCGGTCTGTTTGGATTTGCCTCAACAAGTATAATTGGTAGTTTGATAACATCTGTAGTTGGAGCAATCGTGTTGTTATGGATTGTTTCGTTCTTCAAAAAATAGATGATTAAAAAATAAAAAAGAGGGATCATAAGTTTATTTACGATCCCTCTTTTTTTTATTTTTTAATTTGAGCCCATTTAAATATATTATGTTTGACTGTTTTCGGTTGTTCGGGCTTAGGCGGGATAGGAAGATCCATAATCTTCACATTCTGCATCTTTTCAGACATGTATGCTCTGGCTTCTTTCATGGTATGCCATGCTGCAGAGAATCGTTTATTTTTATCAATATTGAAATTTTCGGAACCTTCCCGCCCGATACGATCAAATAAATTACCTACAGTCATTTGGTGAACATCAAAAGCTGGCTGATAAATGTGCATCCGCGTTTGTTCATTATATATTTCCGTAATGATCCCGATCTCGCCGAGTTCATACAGAATTTGTTTTGTTAAACTTGTCGGAATTTCACCTTCAAAGGAAATGTCATCTGAACTGTAAGGTCTGTCTTGTTTAACAAACTGGCGGACAATCATTGATACGATAACTAAAGTAACGAAATCTTTGTAGCGACGACTGATTGTTTTTGTCTCTTTTTCGAAACTATAGTTGCGAGCATTTTGAGCTGCATTTGTTAAAGCAGCGCCGTATAAACAAATGATCCATGAAATTTGTAACCAAAGGAGCAATAGCGGAAGAGCTGCGAAG
Organism: Bacteroidales bacterium; assembly: GCA_051657185.1. Taxonomy (GTDB): domain Bacteria; phylum Bacteroidota; class Bacteroidia; order Bacteroidales; family UBA7332; genus UBA7332. The sequence continues at coordinate 2,649 of JBOFKE010000251.1, forward strand.
CTACCATAAATAGCATTGTATTTTGATACCCAGATCTGCCCACTGATATAAAAATATTGAAAGATCTGAAAGGCAATACCACTCATTAATCCCGGTATAATCGCATATTTTAATTTGACACGCGTATTTGGAATATATACATAAATAAATGTAAAGGCAGTGCATGTAACAAAGAATGGCAACACAGCAAATACGGCAGAAGTTAAAGGAGACAGTAAATGTGCATAATTACTATTACTGGCAAAAGTTGTAATAAAAAAAGTCAGACCACTCGAGAAAACCATAAAAAGAGGTATCAACAGGATCAGAGAGAAATAATCAGTAATCTGTCGATAAATGCTTCTCCCTTTTTTTACATACCAGATTTCATTAAATGCACTTTCGATGTTTCCTATCAGACTTAATACAGTCCATAAAAGCAAAACAATGCCTAATCCGACAAAAAGTCCTCCTTGAGCCTGGCTCAAATAATTGTCTATAAAAGTCAGAGCTTTAGATAGAATTTCGCGTTGACCCGGGAAAGAGCTGAGAAGTTGACTTTCTATGATGGTTCGGGAGTTAAAACCCTTAGCAATAGAAAATAATAATGCTAATGTTGGGACAATAGCTAGTAATGTGCTATAAGTTAAAGCCGAAGCTTTTGATGAAAGTCTGTCATTTATAAAACGATTGATAGACATTAATAATGCCTTTAGCGATACGATCAGAAGGGCTCCGAATGAATTGAATTCGTTTTCCGTGATTCGCCAGATGTCATAAGTCAGAAACTGCCAAATTCGTAAGATAGCTTGTTTTATGACAATAAAGAAATTGCCCATAGGTAAGAGATGTTTTGATTGAAACGTATTAATAAAAATATTTGTGGATAGATTCAGCGCGTTTCAGAAAAGAAAAAAACAGTAGGTCTGTAAGCCGGGTTCTGTCCTCTTTATACGATATTTTTTTCAGCAGACCGGAGTCCCGAATTAATTAATCAAAGAGTGTTTGTCATTTATCTACTCTACGGATCACTCCGAAGCTCTAGCGTTCTACCCCTCGACATCGGGCGAGCAACCCTACTGCGTCGATATACATGAACTTGCTACCCATAAGGTGTACGGCTCCCGTTGTTGCCAAAAGGACCGGTGAGCTTTTACCTCACCTTTTCACCCTTACCATTCCGAAGAATGGCGGTTATTTTCTGTTACACTACTCTGCCCTCACGAACAGCTTCCCATTAAGAAATATGGTGCTCTATGTAGCCCGGACTTTCCTCTTTACACGATAGAATCGTGTCCAGCGACAAACTGCCCTACTGTTTTCAGCAGCAAAGTTAACAAAAATATCGGGACTCCTTCTGTTATACGCTATCTTTCTGAATCTACTCTATGGAAATAACCACTGATGGAGATAAATCGTTCATGTTTTATATCAATTATACTTTAATATTATTGTTTCTTTGTATGATATAGAATTATGACTCAAATGAAGACTAAAATATTTTTCTTATTAATATTCCTGCTGTCTTTCCGGATGCTCTGTGCCCAGGAAAAGATACAAACGCAAATTTTTGATACCCGAATAGCTTCTCTGCAACTTCAGGTTAATGACAATTGGCGTAATCCTCCGCTAATCCGACTTAATTCGAATGACTTTATTAAGCTTGGATTTGATATTTTCTCTTCCGAGATTCCTCAATTTTATTTTGTAGTTGAGCATTACAATTCAGACTGGACAAAGTCTGAGTTATCAGATACTGATTTTATTGAAGGATTTAATCACGTAGATATTGATGATTATCAGAATTCTTACAATACATTGGTATCATACACACATTGCGAAGTGCAGTTACCAAACCATTCACTTCGACCTATAGTTTCGGGCAATTACGTTATCCGTATTTATGACTATAATTTAAATGATGATACACCTTTATTAATGGCATGCTTTTCAGTAACGGAGGATTGTGTAGAAGTATCCGGTGAGGTTTCAGGTATTACGCTCGTAGATTATAAAGATAAGCATCAGCAATTGAAGATAAGTGTACGTAATGAAAATCTGAAAATAGTCAATCCTTCAAGTGAGATAAAGTTAGTAGTTCAGCAAAATAGACGTGTAGACAATCAAAAAACAATATTGACACCTCTTCTTATAAATCATAATGAAATAGTCTATGAAAATAATAAGGATTTAATCTTTGAAGCAGGTAATCACTTTCGTCGATTTGAGATGACAACACATCAGTATGCCGGCATGGGCATTAGACAAATCGAATACAGAAATGATTATTATTATGTGTATTTGCATGAAGATAAGATCCGGGCAGATAAATCATATCAGAATGAGCGGGATCAATTTGGGAGATATATTGTGCGTGCATTAAAAGCAACAGATAGTAATATTGAGGCAGATTATTATCAGACATGTTTCAAATTGAAATATGATAATCCTTTTCCGGATGGCTCACTTTATATCTTCGGAGAGTTATCCGACTATCGTTTTGATGAACGGTTCAAAATGCAATACGATCAAGCTACAAACTTATATACACAGTCTCTTCTTCTCAAGGAAGGACTGTATAACTATATGTATATATTTGTTCCGGAAGATAGTACAAAAGGCTTGTTGAGCCTGATAGAAGGCAGCTTTTATGAAACTCGCAATGAATATTTGATTCTGGTATATTATAAATCAACAGGTGATCGTTATGAGAGACTCATAGCAACCACCTTATTGTATTAATTCTATTTTTTGCGCAGCACGAAAAACAGGGGATGGTAGGTTAATGATAATTTACCATTTTCTTTTCTCCATAATTCTGAATACTTTTGTTCCAGACTTTTTAGCTCTCCCGGCGTTAGTCGTTTCGAATTACACCCGCTTACACCGGTCGCTTTGATGTGACGGAATATATCTTTTACCGAATCAAATTCTAACTCAATCAAATCTTCACTTTGATGAAGAATTTCGTATTCAGTCCCGATAATTGCTGTTATATCTTGCAATGTAAGATAATTCAGACCATCATTATTCAATGATTTAAACTCCTTGTAATTATGATTCCCGAAAGTAGAGAAAGCTAACAAGCCATCTTTTTCCAATGAATGGGCCATACGTTTAATAAATCTGCCTAAATCAGTGAACCATTGTACAGTCGAAGCGGATAGAATCAGCGACCATTTCTGATCTTGCCAATCCATATTTTCGGCATCACCCTGAACAAAATTTACCGAAGTATGCTGAGGCAGACACAGATCAGGATGATATAAATCATTGAGTGTGAATGAGCAATTTTCTGTTTGAAGGTAATGCCTGGTCAATAATCCCGTGCCACAACCGATCTCTAATATGGCAGTAGGAGGGGCGTGTAGGTTCTTACGAATAAGCCTCCATAATGAATCTGCGATACAAGCTTGTGCTTTAGCCGATTCATTATAAGACTTAGCAGCCTTTTCGAAGCGTTTGCCTAATAATGTCTTATTCATAAATAGAGGATTACTCAAATGTATATTTGTTTAAAATCAAAAAAGTGAGGCTCATTAACAGTTACCTGATTATCTGTATCCTTCCAGGCTTTAAGCTGATTTTCATGGGTGAAAATCATATCCCGTTTGCTCATAATTATTTTATCCCACAGAAATGACAGAGTTTGATCCATACAAGCTTCGCCAATGGCTTTCAACTCTGATTTCAAAGATTCAATAGAACGTTGAGGTGCATCTAGATTGTAAAAATCAAGCATTTCTTTACTTCCACACATTCGTCGGTTGAACTTCTCGAGATTTTTTTCAGATAATGAATCCAAAGTACCTTGAAATATTACAGCGGGAATTCCGGTCAGATCATTTACAGGAGTATGAGTCCCGTTTATAGC
>JBOFKE010000252.1:0-11599 GCA_051657185.1 Bacteroidales bacterium
ATCGTATTTATCTGCTGATCCTCCTTACTTTGGTACGTATGGGAGTTGATAGATGAGGTGAAATAAAAAAAGCGCTGAAAACTTTTGTTTTCAGCGCTTTTAGCGGAGAGAGAGGGATTCGAACCCCCGGTACCTTGCAGTACAACGGTTTTCAAGACCGCCGCATTCGACCACTCTGCCATCTCTCCAGAAGGCATCGCTATCGAGCGTTTTATCTCAATTGCGATGCAAAAGTAACAGGAATATTTTATTTAAGCAAATTTGAAAGCAGTTTTTTATCACGATGGAATGAAAAACATTCAAAGCAATCCGGATTCAACTCATTTTTAGGCCTTCTTCGCTAACATTTCTTCCAGCTTCATCAACTCGTCCCGATATTGAGCCGCTTCGATGAATTCAAGTTTTTTAGCAGCATTCATCATATTCTTACGTGTCGTTTCGATGAGTTTCTCTAAATCAGGTTTCGGCATATACTGAACTACCGGATCGGCAGCTACATTGATTGTTGGCGCATCCGTATAAGCCAGAGGTTCGTCTTTCGGACGTAATGCATCGTTAAGAATATTCGTTTTAGCTTTCTGAATAGCCTGAGGAGTGATGCCATGCTTTTCGTTGTAGGCAAGCTGCTTTTCACGACGTCTGTTTGTTTCGTCAATCGTTTTTTGCATACTGTCCGTTATTTTGTCGGCATACATAATAACCCGTCCGTTCAAATTACGCGCAGCACGACCCGCCGTTTGTGTTAGTGATCGATGAGAGCGGAGGAATCCCTCTTTATCGGCATCAATAATAGCAACGAGTGATACTTCGGGTAAGTCAAGTCCTTCACGAAGGAGATTGACACCGATCAATACATCATATACACCACTGCGTAAGTCATCCATAATGCGGATTCGCTCTAATGTGTCGACATCAGAGTGTATATAAGCACATTTGAAATCAAGACGATTGAGATAGTCATTCAACTCTTCTGCCATTCTTTTGGTGAGGGTTGTAACTAGCGTCCGTTCATTACGTTCGATAGTCTGCTGTATCTCTTCCATGAGATCATCTATCTGATTGAGGCTTGGTCGGACTTCGATAATCGGATCTAATAGTCCGGTCGGACGAATAACCTGCTCTACGACTACACCTTCCGATTTTATCAACTCATAGTCAGCTGGTGTTGCACTAACAAATAAGGTGGACGGAACGATGGTTTCGAACTCTTCAAATTTAAGAGGTCTGTTATCGATTGCAGCCGGAAGTCTGAACCCATATTCAACCAAATTTTGTTTGCGCGAATGGTCTCCGCCATACATGGCTCTGATTTGCGGAATAGTAACATGACTTTCGTCAATAACCACCTGAAAATCTTTCGGGAAATAGTCGAGCAAGCAGAATGGACGTGTGCCGGGAGCCCGCCCGTCAAAATAACGCGAGTAATTTTCGATGCCTGAGCAATGTCCGATTTCCCGAATCATTTCTACGTCATAAGTTACTCGTTCATAGATTCGTTTGGCTTCATAATTCTTGCCGATTGACTCAAAGAATTCGACTTGTTTTCCCAGATCAATCTCTATTTGTGCAATAGCGCTGTTTATTCGTTCCTGTGTAGTAACGAATATATTGGCAGGATATACGCGATATTCCGCGAATTTCTCCAAAACGATATTGTTAACCGGGTCAACAGTTTCGATTGACTCAATTTCATCGCCCCAGAAAATGACCCGCAGAATCAAATCGGTATAAGCTAAAAATATCTCGATTGTATCTCCTTTTACGCGAAACTCTCCATGAGAGAGCTGCACTTCGTTGCGCGAATACAAACCTGAAACCAGTGAACGAAGGAAAACATTACGGGTTATTGTCTGCCCGACTTTTATATTGACAGCCTGGCTGTGAAAATCTTCCGGATTCCCGATACCATATAAGCAAGATACGGACGAAACAACAATTACGTCTCGTCTGCCCGACAATAGAGAAGAAGTGGTGGATAACCTCAGCTTTTCAATTTCTTCGTTGATGGCTAAATCTTTTTCTATATAAGTATCTGTTGTCGGAATGTAAGCCTCAGGTTGATAGTAATCATAGTAAGAGACAAAATATTCGACAGCATTTTCGGGGAAAAATTGCTTGAATTCGCCATACAGTTGTGCCGCTAATGTTTTATTGTGGCTTAATACGAGCGTAGGGCGCTGTACACGTTCAATAAAATTGGCGACAGTAAAGGTTTTTCCGGAGCCGGTCACACCTAAAAGGGTTTGATAATTGGCTCCGGAGTTAAATCCATCAACTAATTGTTCTATTGCTTCGGGCTGATCTCCCGTAGGTTTGTATTTAGAAATTAGTTTAAAATCCATTGTTTAATAAACAGGTTTAACCGGGACGATGATTGCAGCAATAATATAGGCTATGATTGTAGGGAATAATGCTGTAATAAAGAGTAATACAACAGCACCTAACCGTATAAGCGTCGGGTCTACATTAAAGTAGTCTCCTAAACCACCGCATACACCGGCGATCATTTTATCAGTTGAACTGCGATAAAGTTTTTTGTGCATTTTGTTTTGATTTATCAGATTATAAATTCAGTTCCAAAGTTATAAAATAAACAAATAGGAAAGAGGCTAAGTTTGAGATAATTGACAAGAACCGAAGAAAAAAAGAAATCGTACCCTAAAGTGGAGCTGAAAGATACGATTTCCCCAAAAAGAAAACGCATAACATGAGACATTAACATCTCAGATACTTACAAAAAAGTATGATTTACTAAGTTATAAAATTGCGTTTTACGAAGATGATTTTTTTAAATCGGGCAAATGTATAAAAAGGATTGACTCAACAAATTCTTTTTGAATATTCTTTTTCGGGAAATCATGTTAAGCTTTATGAATTAACATATCAGGAGTCTTTAATGTGTAATGTCTTAAAAACTAAATATAAAGAATGGTTGTTCTACAAATGATTATTTGATTTTTTTGAATATATAAACATTTTAGAAATATGGCATTACATCATTTTACAAACTATCACTTAGTTCGTGTACCCGATTTAAATATGCATAGTACATTGTATGCAGCACGTTTTGCAGAATGGTTTATTGAAGCAGGGTTTCTGAATCTGGCTTTATTGGTAGATTCTAAATCTGTCTATTGTCAAAAAATACATGGAATGGAAATTCTGGCTCCGATAAAGGCAGGAGAGATATTAAGGTTTGATTCTTATTTAGTTGAAACCGGTCATAGTGCGTTAGTCGTTTATGTCCGGATGAGTGATGCGAAGGATGAAGACCGGTTGCTTTCTGAAGGGGTTTTGACTTTTGCAACAGTTGATGAATACGTAAATTATGTTTCGCATCATATAATCATAAATCCGGAAGGGGCAATGGATTGTGCAATACAGGAAAAAGCCAGAGGTTTGGCTCATAAGTTTAAATAAAAAGAGGAAAAGGGATTACTCATAATTGAGTAATCCCTTTTCCTCTTTTTATCGAAATTAAGCCATTAAAGACTCATTTTTTATCATTTTGAATAGTTTGTCCGAAGGTCTTACTTTTTCAGGAACCTTGAATGAAACAAGATCACCTTTCTTGGCTTCAGTTACTATTTTATAATCAACACGAAGTTCATCGATCGTAATAAATACAGCTCCGGTTGTTGGTCCGGTAATCAAAACTTCATCTCCTACTTTCAGATTTTGAGTTTCCATTAAGAATTCAGCAACACCGATATTGGAGAAGTATTTCATTCCTTTACCGATATACATTTTCTTTTTCGTAGCTTCAGAACCATAGTTAGGACTCCATTCGCCCAGTTTTTTACCTAAGTAATAACCATCCCAGAATCCACGGTTGAATACAGTGTATAAACGTTCATTCCAGTTCTTAACCTTCTCTTCTGTGAAGTCTTCATTCACGATACATGTTACCGCCTCTTTATATGCTTCGACAACTGTTCTTACATATTCAGGTCCGCGTGCACGTCCTTCGATTTTCAAAACACGAACACCCGCTTTGATCATACGATCTAAGAAATGGATCGTTTTCAAATCTTTCGGAGACATGATGTATTCATTGTCAATTGCTAATTGCTCTCCGGTTTCTTTGTCCGTAACCAGGTAGCTGCGGCGACACATTTGAGAACAAGCTCCACGATTGGCAGAAGTGTTTTTCTCGTGAAGAGAAAGATAACATTTGCCTGAAACCGCCATGCAAAGAGCTCCATGACAGAACATCTCGATACGGATTAACTCGCCGCTTGGTCCGGTGATCTTTTGCTCGATGATATCTTTGTAAATACCTGCAACCTGATCCATGTTTAACTCACGGGCCAAAACAACAACATCCGCAAACTGAGCGTAAAATTTTAACGCTTCTGTGTTTGTGATATTAAGCTGAGTTGAAAGGTGGACTTCTACACCAATTGTATGTGCGTAAACCATTGCTGCGACATCACTGGCAATAATAGCCGAGATTTGTGCTTCTTTGGCAGCATCAATGATTTTTCGCATTAGCTCTAAATCATCGTTGTAGATAATTGTATTAACAGTCAGATAACTCTTCATGTTATTTTCGCGACAGATTGAAGCGATTTTATGAAGATCTTCAACTGTGAAATTGTTAGAAGACTTAGCGCGCATATTCAATCCCTCAATCCCGAAGTAAATTGAATCTGCTTTTCCTTGAATGGCCGCAGCAAGTGATTCATAAGAACCGGCAGGTGCCATTATCTCTATTTCGTTTAATTTCATTGGTTTATATATTTACACATAAGAAAGAAGCTGTTCTTTTTCCTTTATTCTGCAGAATGAGGAAATAGAGCTTTCTTTTAGATTTGTTATATCTATTGTAATTGTTATAATGCTGCAAAGTTAATGATTTAGAGGCTAAATACTTCTTAAAAAAGGACGTTAAGCGTATTTATTAGAATCTTTAACCGTTTGATCTGCTTTTTTATTTGTTTTTCAATAGTTTGATCAAGGCCGGCATACCTTCAGATGTTCCATCTTTGCGATGTATGGTTCTACTGATCAAGGACGTTTCTTATGCTACTTTCAGGTTTCCTGTCCCGATCGGTCCGAAACAACTAAATTAGTGTTTTGTATAGACATAAAAATCAAGCGGTTATTTAATTTATTTGTAAAAATATGAGATAAGCCTTGATTTCACCAAATAAATAAATAGGAAATCAATAAAATGTTTATATTTTTGCCCATTATTCATAATAATATTTTTTACGCATGGACAAAATTAGTTATGCTTTAGGATTAAGCATCGCAAATAACTTCAAAGCAACAGGTATCAGAGAGTTGAACGTTGAAGATTTTACAGCAGCGGTAGCAGCAGTTTTTGAAGGTGGTGAACCGGCTCTTTCTTATGATGAAGCAAAAGAAATCATGAACGAATACTTTACAAATCTTCAGAAGTTTCAGTTAGAGCAAAATAAGGTGATGGGTGAAGAGTTCCTTGCAGAGAACAAAAAGAATCCAAATGTTGTTACTTTACCTAGCGGATTGCAATATGAAATCCTTAAAGAAGGAGAAGGAAAACAACCTTCTGCAACTGATCAGGTAAAATGTCATTATACAGGTGCGTTAATCGACGGAACTGTGTTTGACTCATCTGAACAAAGAGGCGAACCGGCTACTTTTGGCGTTAATCAGGTTATCCCGGGTTGGGTTGAAGCATTGCAATTAATGAAAGAAGGATCTCGTTGGAGATTATTTATTCCTTCTCAATTGGCGTACGGAGAAAGAGGTGCAGGTCAGGCTATCATGCCTTTCAGTACTTTGGTATTCGAAGTTGAATTGTTAGAAGTGCTATAATTCAAAAACAATAAACAAATAAATAAACTGTGATAAACATGAAAAAATTAGCTATTATTGCTCTTGCAGCAGCTACTTTAGGGACAGGATTGACATCTTGTGATAACGCAGGATCTACTACAAAAGCATCAAGTGATGTTGATTCTTTAAGTATGGCATTAGGAGTTATCGTTGGTAATAACTTCAAAATGTATATGGATCAGCTTCCTGGCGGACCTGGTAAAAAAGATTCTATGATTATGGGATTCGAAGCAGGTTTAGGTAAAGAAATGGCTTATATCATTGCTTTACAAAACGCAGGTCAGGCTTCAAGCGAAATCAAAGCAAGAACAGATCAGGAACCAAACAAAAAAGTATTGGTTGATGCATTCAAACGTGCTTTAGAAGGTGACTCGGCAATGGCAATGACTCCTGAACAAGCAATGGAGTATTTCCGTAACTACCAATCTCCTAAACAACAGGAAGAAGCTCGTAAGGCTGCTGAAGCTGCTATTGCAAACAAAGCTGCAGGTGATAAATTCTTAGCAGAAAACAAAACTAAAGAAGGTGTTCAAACAACAGCTTCCGGCTTACAATATAAAGTTGTAACTAAAGGAAATGGCAAAGCTCCGGCTGCGACAGATCGCGTAAAAGTTAACTACAAAGGTACTTTAATTGATGGTACTGAGTTTGATAGCGGTAATGACGTAGTATTTGGTGTTAACCAGGTTATCCCGGGATGGACTGAAGCATTACAATTGATGCCGGTAGGTTCGAAATATATTCTTTATATCCCTTCTGATATCGCTTACGGTGATCGTCAAATGGGAGATAAAATCACTCCGAATTCAACATTGGTATTCGAAGTTGAGTTAGTAGATATCGAGAAATAATTTTAGATTTCTATAGAATAAAGCAGGATGTTTTTTTAGACATTCTGCTTTTTTTATACTCTCTATTTGCTAATTAATTTGCCTAATCACTAAATGAATGGTCCTTTCTGCTAAATCACTGACGCGCTTTTTTGGTATTATTGTTGCTGGCTTCTTTCTTTTTGTTATATTTGCATAGAATTAACTGACACTATTTAATTCCAATTATTAATTTAATTATGGCAAAAATTACCGTAGTAGGTGCAGGTAACGTAGGTGCTACTTGTGCAAATGTTTTAGCAGTTAGAGAAATTGCAAGTGAAGTTGTTCTTCTTGATATCAAAGAAGGTTTTGCAGAAGGTAAAGTATTGGATATTTTCCAAACTTCTACATTGATGGATTTCGATACTAAAATCACTGGTGTGACAAACGACTATGCTGCAACTGCAGATTCAGATGTTGTTGTTATCACTTCTGGTCTTCCACGTAAACCGGGTATGACTCGTGAAGAGTTGATCGGTGTTAACGCAGGTATCGTTAAGAGCGTAGTTGAGCAAATTCTTAAATTTTCTCCTAAAGCGATTATCTTAATCGTATCTAACCCAATGGACCCAATGACTTATTTAGCTCTTAAATCAACAGGTCTTCCTAAAAACCAAGTGTTTGGTATGGGTGGTGCTTTGGATAGCTCACGTTTCAAATGTTACTTAAGCAAAGCATTAAACGTAAATATCAACGAAGTTGAAGGTATGGTTATCGGTGGTCACGGTGATACTACAATGATTCCATTGACTCGTTTGGCTACATACAAAGGTATTCCTGTAACTCAATTTGCTGATGCTGAAACTTTAAACAAAGTTGCTGCTGATACAATGGTTGGTGGAGCTACTTTGACTGGTCTTCTAGGCACTTCTGCTTGGATGGCTCCGGGTGCTGCTGCAGCTTACGTTTGTGAATCAATCCTTCGCGATCAGAAAAAAGTTATCACTTCTTGTGTATTCCTTGAAGGTGAGTACGGACAAAACGATATCTGTATCGGTGTTCCTGCTGTTATCGGTCGTAACGGTGTTGAGAAAGTGTTAGAAATTGAATTGAACGAAGAAGAAAAAGCATTGTTCGAGAAGAGCGCTGCTGCTGTTCGTGCAACTAACAACGTATTGACAGAAATCGGTGTATTGTAATTAATACATTATCAATATATAAAGAGAGGAAATGTCCGTAACGGATGTTTCCTCTTTTTTTATTTTAGGAGAAAAAATCTTTGTTCTTCATTTGTTTCATTATTTTTGTTTCGAAAATTCTAAACTAACCAATTATAATGAAGTTAAGACTGTTATTAACAATCTCAGGTTTTTTGTTTGCATTCCATGCTTTTTCTCAAGGTGAGAATCTGGTGAGAATGATGACGTTACCCAATGGTTACGGCTCATTATACGAATTACAGCATTCTGATTCGATCCCGGTAAACCGAATTTATTTACCGTTGGTGTTTGATGGGAAGGTTTTGCCTGATTCGTTAGGGCTATATAGTAAATATGTACCGGCTACTTACGAAGAGCTTCGTCTGTCGGTTGATGATAAATGGTTGCGTGATCAGATCTTTGCCGATTCGCTGGGACGGGTTATTATGCGTGAGGCAGCTGTTATGGATCCGTATTTAGTACGTTATCGTGTTAATAAATTGCCAAAGAAAGAAGATTTGGAGAAGCTGGAAAAGGAGGCTGCAAAAGGAACTCCGTTTGCTGAACTGTTTCGTCCCGAAGAGTTTAAGCTGCCAAGTGGACCTAGCCAGATTAAAGGTGTAAAGCAAAAATTGTCATACTGGAAAAACTTCTCGGTAGCTAACGTTCAGTTTACACAGAATTATATATCGGACAACTGGCATCAGGGAGGGGAAAGTAATATATCTTTATTGGCTACATTCAATCGACGATTCGAATATCGCGATGATAAAAATATCCAGTTTGATAACGAAATTGACTGGCGCGCAGGTTTCTTCTCTACGCCAAGTGACACTCTGCGTATGTTTAAAGTAAGTGAGGATCAATTGCGTTTGACTTCGAAATTTGGTTATAAGGCATTTGGAAAATGGTATTACACAGCTTCGGTTGAGTTTAAAACCAAATTATTTAATGCATATAAGGCAAATACGCGTGAGATGTTGTCGTCATTCCTGACTCCTGCTGAGATGTACTTCTCTGTCGGTATGGATTATAAAACAAAGTTTGATAGTCCGAATATTCAGAACCTGTCTGTCTTTATTTCGCCGGTAACGTACAACCTGAAGATGGCTGTGCGCGACGAAAAGGTGGATGTGACACGCTTTGGTATTGATCAAGGCAAGAAGACGGTAAGTTCTGTCGGTTCCATGGTGCGTGCGAATATCAGTTATCCGGTGATTAAGAATATCTTATGGGAGAGTAGATTTTATTATTATACGACGTATAAAAATATTGTTTCGGAATGGGAGAATTCATTCACCTTTATCCTGAATCGATTCTTTACCACACGTGTGTTTTGCATTGTGCGTTATGATGATAACGTTGTTTTGAAAGATGATAATAATTCGTTCTTCCAGGTAAAAGAATTCCTGAGTATCGGATTTACTTATAAATGGTAAACAAATTGTAGGGAAGCGTATGAAAGTAGAAGTCATAACAATAGGAGATGAGCTGCTTATCGGACAGGTTGTAGATACAAATTCTGCCTGGATAGGAAAAGAGCTGAATAATATCGGATTGGAGCTTTATCGGATTACTTCTGTTCAGGATGACCGGGAGGATATTCTCCGTGTTTTGAATGAAGCTTATATGCGTTCTGATCTGATTCTGTTGACAGGAGGTATCGGACCGACAAAAGATGATATAACCAAGCAGACCTTGTGTGAGTTTTTTCAGACAGAATTGATTTTTGATGAAGAAGCGTACAAAAATGTCGAACGTCTTTTTTCGGCACGTGGGCGCGAAGTTAATCGTCTGAGCGCAACACAAGCCTGGGTCTTGAAAGGAGCTGAGATTATTCAGAATCAAAAAGGAACTGCACCCATCACCTGGATTCAGAAAAAAGATAAAGTTTTTGTTTCAATGCCGGGTGTTCCGGTTGAAATGAAATGGGCTATGACGGAAGCGATTATTCCCCGAATCAAAAAACACTTTTCGGTGGATGAAATAATTTTGCACCGGACTTGTCTGGTGAAGGATTATACAGAATCTGCCTTAGCTGAGTATTTAGAAGAGTGGGAGCTTTCTCTGCCTGCAAATATAAAATTAGCATATCTTCCTTCGCCCGGAGTTATTCGTTTACGTCTGACTTTGCGTGATCACGGAGATGAGGCGTATTCTTCAGAGATGTTGGCTCAGCAGGTTGATCAGTTGAAATCGCTGCTCGGAAGTGCACTTTATGAGGTAAGTGATACTCCTATAGGGGTCTATATAGGTAACCTGTTAAAACAAAAAAAGTTAACGTTTGCGGCAGCCGAAAGTTGCACAGGAGGTTATATTTCGCACCAAATTACAGCTGTTTCAGGGAGTTCTGCATATTTCAAAGGAGGAATAATTGCGTATTCGAATGAAGTTAAAGAAAATTTGTTGCATGTAAAATCAGAAACTTTGCTTAACTTTGGGGCCGTAAGTCGTGAAGTGGCTGAACAAATGGTATTGGGAGTGAAGGAATTGTTACAGGTTGATGCAGCTGTAGCTGTAACCGGAATCGCAGGGCCTGAGGGAGGTACACAGGAGAAGCCGGTGGGGACCGTATGGATTGCTGCTGCTTTCCGCGATCAGCTGATATCTCGTGTTTATAGATTCAGCGGTGATCGAGAGCAGAATATCATTCGTACCACAAATGATGCGCTTTTCTTAATCGCTCAATTGATTGAAAATTGAATAGTTATTGCTAAAATTTTCGTCAAAAAATTTGCGCGATAACGATTAAATGTTTTACTTTGCGCTCTGTTTGTGAAAGCAGTGTACAGAAACAATAAATAAAAAATAAGATAGCGATGTCTAAGATTTGTCAAATTACCGGAAAAAAAGCAATGGTTGGCAACAACGTTTCTCACTCTAAGAGAAGAACTAAAAGAACGTTTAATGTCAACTTATTCAGAAAAAAGTTCTACTGGGTAGAACAAGAGGAATGGATTGACCTAAACATTTCAGCAGCTGGGTTGCGTACAATTAACAAAGTAGGTCTAGATGCAGCAATTACTGCCGCAATCGAAAAGGGTTATTTAAAAGAAATTCGTATTATCGGATAAGGAGATTGAACAATGGCAAAAAAGGCAAAAGGTAATAGAGTACAAGTGATTTTGGAATGTACTGAGCATAAAACAAGTGGTATGCCAGGCATGTCAAGATATATCACAACAAAGAATAGAAAGAATACAACTGAAAGAATGGAGTTGAAAAAATACAACCCTATTCTTAAAAAAGTAACTGTTCATAAAGAGATTAAATAAGATAACTCATGGCAAAGAAAACCGTAGCATCATTACAAACAGGTGAAGGCCGTACTTTTTCTAAAGTAATTAAAATGGTCAAATCATCTAAGACAGGAGCTTATACTTTCCAGGAAGAAATGGTTCCTAACGATAAAGTTAAAGATTTTTTCGCGAAATAATTCGTTGAAAATAAAATATAAAAAAACTTTCTGATTCAGATACCTCTGCGTCGGAAAGTTTTTTTTATTCATTGAAATTGTTATTTTTGTATTTCAATTTCTCAATTGTAAATCTTATCCCGCAAAACAATTAGCTAATTATCAATTATGGGAATATTCAGCTTCTTTTCAAAAGATAAAAAAGAAACCTTGGACAAAGGGTTATCTAAAACTAAAGAAAGTGTCTTTTCGAAACTTTCTCGTGTCATCGTAGGTAAATCCAAAGTTGACGATGAGGTACTTGACCGTTTGGAGGAAGTGTTGATCACTTCGGACGTTGGCGTGGA
>JBOFKE010000253.1:0-3902 GCA_051657185.1 Bacteroidales bacterium
ACTCAGATAAACCTCTTTTCGTAAAAGTGGCTATCTCACCGGTTGACGTAGAAGGAGCTGAAAAGAATATGGCAGCCGAACTTCCGGGATGGGATTTTGACGCCGTAAAAGCTCAGTCTCAAAATATCTGGAGAGATCAACTGGCAAACGTATCTGTTACAACACAGGATACAACGGTATTAAAAAACTTTTATACGGCTTTATATCATACTATGGTTGCTCCGATCTTGTGGCAAGATGCTGATGGCCGTTACAAAGGGATGGATAAAGAAATTCATCAGGCAGCTCCGGGATATGTTAATTATACGGCATTCTCTCTTTGGGATACTTTCCGTACTTTACATCCATGGATGTCAATCTACAATCCGGAAAAAGCAAAACAATTCGGAGATGTGTTGGTACAAGGTTACAAAGAAGGAACAATTCTACCGAAATGGCCATTGGCATCTAACTATACAGGCTGTATGGTCGGATATCCGGCTGTTGCCGTATTAGCTGATTTGGCTGCTAAGGGAATGGTTGATCCGGCAGACCTGAACGCATGGAAAGAAGCCGGAGTTAATTCATCGGTTTACCGTGCTGATCTGGCAGAGAAATTTAAAGGAACACGTGAACTGGATATGATTACAAAACATATCTATTTCAAAGAAAAATATGGCTTCGTACCTGCTGACTCTATTTCAGAATCAGTATCATGGGGAGTTGAGATGGCTTACTATGACTGGTGTATCGCTAAATTAGCAGAATTGGCCGGAGATACAGCCGTAGCAAAAGCGTATTACAAAAAAGGAGATTATTACAAACGTTATCTGGATCCTGAAACAGGTCTGATGCGCGGAGTAATGGGTGACGGTAAATTCAGAACGCCGTTCAATCCTTTCTATTCAGCTCACATGGAAAGTGACTATGTAGAAGGAACTGCATTCCAATGGTCTTATTTCTTCCCGCATGCTGTAAATGGTTATATTGAAACTGTTGGCGGCAAAAAAGTACTGGAGACTCGTTTAGACTCTTTATTCACAGCGTCTTCTCATGTTGACGGAGAAACAGCATCTGCCGATATCACAGGATTGATCGGACAGTATGCACATGGTAATGAGCCAAGTCATCATATTGCTTATTTATATAACTGGACAGATAACCCGTCTAAAGGTCAGGAAAAATTAGACTTCGTTATGAAGAACTTCTATACACCGGCAGAAGATGGTATTATCGGAAATGAAGATTGCGGACAAATGTCAGCCTGGTATGTAATGTCAGCTTTAGGTTTCTATCAGGTTTGTCCGGGTGAACCGGTTTATACGGTTGGTCGTCCGCTTGTAGATGATGCAAAAATTCAACTGCAAAACGGAAAAACGTTTGAGATCTTAGTACTGAATAATTCAGCTGATAACAAATATGTACAGCAAGTTGAATTAAACGGTAAAGTTCTGGATGATTTATTCTTCACGCATGATGATATTATGAATGGAGGTAAATTGACAATAACGATGGGAGCTGCTCCTAAGAATTAAGAAACACGCTAACTAATTCAGTTTATGAAATTATTGAATAAAGGATTTGCTTTGGCTTTGTCGCTTTTTGCTCTGATCGGAGCAAAAGCACAAGAGCCGGTAGATTATGTTAATCCATTTATCGGAACAACGAATTACGGGACAACGAATCCGGGAGCTATTTGTCCTAACGGACTGATGTCTGTAGTTCCTTTTAATGTAATGGGTTCTTCCG
Source organism: Bacteroidales bacterium (assembly GCA_051657185.1). Classification (GTDB taxonomy): domain Bacteria; phylum Bacteroidota; class Bacteroidia; order Bacteroidales; family UBA7332; genus UBA7332. Next base: position 1,729 of record JBOFKE010000253.1, read on the forward strand.
AAAATCGCTTTGATAAAGATAAACAATGGTGGTCTACTCCTTATGACTATACGAATAAATTCTTCACAGGTTATTCGCATGTTAATCTGAGTGGTGTAGGTTGTCCGGATATGGGGTCACTTTTATTGATGGCTACAACAGGCGACTTAGAAGTTGATTATACAAAATACGGAAGTACTTATGATCAGGAAAGTGCAACGCCTGGCTATTATACGAACTTCCTGACAAAATATGGAATTAAGACGGAAGCTTCAGCGACACCGCGTACAGGAATTACACGTTTTACGTTTCCTGCCGGTCAGGGTAATATCCTTCTGAACCTGGGTGAAGGTCTGACTAACGAAACCGGAGCTTATATGCGCAGGGTGAGTGATACTGAAGTGGAGGGAATGAAACTTCTGGGATCATTCTGTTATAATCCACAGGCTGTATTTCCGATCTATTTTGTAATGAAGGTCAGCAAGAAACCGGATCAGGTAGGCTACTGGAAAATGCAACGTCCGATGACCGGAGTAGAAGCAGAGTGGGATAAAGATAACGGACAATATAAGTTATATACTAAATATGCAAAAGATATTGCCGGAGATGATATCGGATGTTATTTTAGTTATGATACAAAGGCCGGAGAAGTTATCGAAGTTCAGATGGGGGTGTCTTTTGTAAGTATCGAAAATGCTCGTGAAAACTTGCGCAAGGAACAGCCTGCATTTGATTTTGAGAAAACAAAAGCAGAAGCCCGCAAAAAATGGAATGATGATTTATCCCGTATCATGGTAGAAGGGGGTACAGAAGATGAAAAAACAATTTTCTATACGGCTCTATACCACATGTTGATCCATCCGAATATTTTACAGGATGTGAACGGACAATATCCGGCAATGGAAACAGGTGAAATTCTTTCGACTAAAGGAGATCGTTATACCGTTTTCTCATTGTGGGATACATATAGAAATGTACATCAGCTATTGACACTTGTATATCCGGAAAAGCAAGAACAAATGCTGAACACAATGCTTGATATGTACAGAGAGCACGGCTGGTTCCCTAAATGGGAGCTGTTCGGACGTGAAACATTGACAATGGAAGGTGATCCGAGTATTCCTGTAATTGTTGATTCATGGATGAAAGGCTTACGTAACTTTGATATCAATCTGGCTTATGAAGGAATGTACAAATCAGCTACAGCAGCTGGAAAAGATAACCTGATGCGTCCGGATAACGATGATTATACAGGATTAGGTTATGTAGCACTTCGCGAGCCGTATGATAACTCTGTTTCTCATGCTTTGGAATACTACATTGCTGATCATTCATTAAGTCAGCTTGCTGAAGCTTTGGGTAAAAAAGATGATGCTAAGTTATTTAAGGAACGTTCTTTGAATTATAAGAACTATTATTGTAAAGAATTTGGTACATTGCGTCCGAAACTACCGGATGGTAAGTTTTATGGGCCTTTCAATCCGAAACAAGGCGAGAACTTTGAACCAAGTCCGGGCTTCCATGAAGGGAACTCATGGAATTATACGTTCTATGTTCCGCATGATGTTTATGGTTTAGCTAAATTAATGGGAGGTAAAAAGAATTTCGTAAATAAGCTGCAAATGGTTTTTGACGATAATCTTTATGATCCGGCGAATGAACCGGATATCGCTTATCCTTATTTATTCAGCTATTTCAAAGGTGAAGAGTGGAGAACTCAAAAAGAGGTAACACGTCTTTTAAAAGAGTATTTCAAGAATAATCCGAAAGGAATACCTGGAAATGATGATACGGGAACGATGTCAGCATGGGCATTGTTTAGTATGATGGGATTCTATCCTGATTGTCCGGGTTCACCTGAATACACATTGACAACACCGACTTTCGATAAAGTAACCATCAAACTTGATAAGAAATATTACAAGAATGATGAACTTGTTATCGAGAAGAAAGGTAAGAATCCTTCAGATATTTATATCAAGGATATGAAGCTGGATGGGAAACCATTGAAAAAATACAGAATAGACCATAAAGACTTAGTCGAAGGAAATAAATTGATCTTCGAACTTAAATAATATTCGTTTGTAAGCGTACTTGTCATGGGACAGGTACGCTTACTTCGTTTTTGTACAGAATAATCTTATATAAAAGCCAGAATGAAAACCAAATTACAATTATTATTAACCGGAATATCC
>JBOFKE010000254.1:0-2774 GCA_051657185.1 Bacteroidales bacterium
AACACCATCGTGAAGGATGTCATCAGGATCGGACGTAAACGAACTTTGGCTGCAAAGAAAGCCGACTGTTTGAGCGACATACCTGCCTGACGACACTGTGTGGCGTATTCGGTAAGAAGGATCGCTGTCTTAGCCAAAAGACCAATCAGCATGATCAGACCTACCTGTAAATAGATATTATTCTCGATTCCCATAAATTTAGCAAACAGGAAGCTACCCATAAGTCCGAATGGTACGGAAAAAATCACGGCAAATGGAATGAACAAACTTTCGTAAAGACCCACCATTACCAGGTAAACAAAGAGGATACAGATTGCAAAAATGAATACCGTATTGTTTCCTCCGCGGGCCTCTTCACGAGTGATCCCACTGAAGTCGATATCGTAACCGATAGGCAAACTCTCAGCTGCTGTTTCGCGAATAGCCTTAATTGCATCTCCCGAACTGAAGCCTTCAGCGTAGTTACCGTTGACACTGATTTGTCCGTACATATTGAAACGATTCAGTACGAGCGGTCCATAAACTTTTTTGATTGTAATAAACTGACTTAAAGGAGCCATTTCATTACCTACACGAATAAAGATATTATCGAGACTCTTCTCACTGTCACGGTCTTTAGCATCGGCCTGGATCATTACACGGTAAACTTTCGAGAACTTATTGAAGTTAGACACATAAGCTCCTCCGTAGTAAGCACCCAGCTCTGACAGAACCGTCGCGGGAGATACACCCATACGTTTACATTTAGAAGCATCTACATCTACTTCGAACTGAGGGTAGTTAATATTATATGATGAGAATGCTGCTGCAATCTCCGGACGCTCGCGAAGCTTCTGAAGGAAAGCCTGTGAAACATTATAGAACGTTTCGATATCGCCATCGTTCTTATTTTGAACTGAGAATTCGAACCCACCTCCGTTACCGTAGCCCGGAATCATACCCGGAGCCAGTGCGTAAATCTGTGCTGATTTAATATGAGCCGTGCGGGCAAAAATCTGACCGATAACGGCATCTACAGAGCTGGCGTCATCTTTACGTTCGCTCCAGTTTTTGAGCTGAATAAAGAATGTTCCCATATTGGCACCCGATCCTGAGATAAGCCCCCAACCGGAAACTTTACCAATGATGGCGATTTCGGGAATATCGGCAATGCTTTGCGAAACTTCCATCATAATTTCATTCGTCTTGGCCAATGAATAACCCGGAGGTGTACTTACATCGACATACACGCTACCCATGTCCTCATTAGGAACGAAACCTGTTTTAGTCGTATTCATCAGAACAACCAGCAGGATGAAACAAGTCACGATGCTAGTCCATACCAACCAGCGTTTGCGAATAAACATCATGGCTGCTCCTGTATAGCGCTGCATTAGTGCATTATAAGAAGTATGATAAGCCTTGCGGACACGCTGAGCCATTTTGCTTCCTTCGCCCTCTTCGGGATTCGGTTTCAGAATAAGCGCACACAAAGCCGGACTCAATGTCAGGGCATTGATGAAAGAGATACCTACGGCTACAGCCATAGTCAGACCAAACTGTTTGTAAAATACTCCACTGGTTCCCGAAATAAATGCAACGGGAATAAAGATTACCATAAACACAAGTGTAGTCGTAAACAAAGCGGCCGACAGACCATTCATCGCATCTACAGTTGCTTTATAAGGTGATTTGTATCCGATATCGAAACGCGCCTGCACGGCCTCTACAACGACTACGGAGTTATCCACAACCGTACCGATAACCAATACAAGAGCAAATAGTGTAAGCAGGTTTATCGAGAATCCGGCAAAGCTCATAAAGGCAAACGTACCGATTACAGAAATCAGGATACCTAACGTCGGGATCAGCGTCGCCCTTAAATCCTGTAAGAAGAAATAAACAACAACCAATACCAGAACAATCGCAAGAATCAATGAAATAACTACTTCGCGGATAGAAGCGAAAAGGAAATCGTTGGAGTTTTCCATCGTTACGATTTTGATATCCGGCGGAAGTCTTTTTTCGATCTGACTGAAAAGACGGTCAATCTCATTATTGATCTCTGTCGCATTGGAACCTGCTGTCTGCGTGATCATACCCATCGCGCCGGGATGTCCGTTGATAGAACTTGAGAATGTGTAATTATCAAGTCCCAACTCAATATCAGCAATATCCTTCAAGCGCAGTTCCTCGCCGTCAGGTAAAGTACGGATAATAAGATTCTCGAATTGCTCTACATCCGATTTACGTCCGGTGTATTTCAGTGTGTACTGGAATACATTGTCCGTATCGGCCCCTAAAGATCCGATAGCAGCTTCGATATTCTGCTCATTCAGAATCATGGATATATCTGAAGGCACCAGTTTATATTGTGCCATTGCATTTGGTTTCATCCAGATACGAAGACTATACGTACCCCCGAATACCTGTACGTTACCCACTCCGGGAATACGTTGTAATTCAGGTTTCAATGTATTGGCTGCATAGTTACTCAGGAAAGCCTCGTCATAGGTTCCTCCCGGACTTTCAAGACCGAATACGCGGAGAATACCGGGCTGTTGTTTGGCAGCCGTCACCCCGATACGAGTTACTTCACTCGGGAGTGAACCCGTAGCCTGCGAAACCCTGTTCTGCACATTAACGGTAGCCATATCGGCATTAATACCCTGTTTGAAATAAATAGAAATCTCCGCCGTACCGTTATTGGAAGCCGAAGAAGTCATATAGATCATATTCTCTACCCCATTGATCGCCTCTTCCAGAGGAGCAATCACACTCTTTTGAATTGCATC
>JBOFKE010000255.1:0-11187 GCA_051657185.1 Bacteroidales bacterium
ATGAGGGAAACAAATACAAAATGGAAGAGATACTCAAACTGAGGCAAAATAAAACTGCATTCTTTAGATCTCTCACGATCTAAAAAATGCAGTTAATAAAAAATTGATAGATGTAAATGTGTAATTATTGTGTTATAAAATAATGAAACAAAACTGATAATCAGAGTCTAATCTTTCTCAATCTCATTCAATAAACTGTTTATCCTATTTATTTCACGATCTTTATATTATCCATTTTAAACTCAAATCGCTCTTGTTTACCGCTTTGCATATCCAAAGTTATGGCTAATCTATAACATCCGGTTCCAGTATTTTTACGAATTACCTCAAATGTTTGCAGAGCAAAATCTGTATTTGATTGCATTTTTTGTTTCCACTCAGTTCCTACTTTCTTTCCATTTTCGTCAATGAGATTTACTTTCAACCAAGCATCAAAACTCGCTCCACCGGGGTTCCCGGGAGTATCATCACTATTCAATTTACGAATGGCTGCATCAATTAATATTTTATCGCCATTTGTAAATTTAAATTGTTGAGATTTCCATGTAATTTCTCCTTGCTGATTACCTTTTACATATACATATTTATCAGAAGTACCTTGAATGCCGATCATGGAAATTAAATTTACATTTTTGATTTCCCATGGCCAAGCAGCCTGTAATGCAGCATTATCAGCATAAATCTGGAAATCCTCTTGATTTGACGTTCCCGGCATAAAAGGATCGCAATCATCTGTATTTCCACCACAATCATCATTCGGAATAATACAGAAAGGAATACCTCCGCAATATTCAACATGGATCGCATTCATAGATTCATCCCACAAATCAGACTCTTTGAATTTCAATAAATTCTCTACAGTCACTGTTTGTGTAAATATTTGTTGTTCCAAAGCGTTTGTAATATGGAAAACTAAATCATACACTTCATTATTGTCAGCAATTTCCATATTATCAGGGAAACATAAAGTTGCTATATCACCTGCTGTTGCCGGTTGTCCATTTGCAATAGTTCCTCCATTAAATGTATCTTGATACAAGGCTTTTGAAAAGTCGGGCATTGCTCCGTTTGAAGCTGCATTATGAGGCATTAAATAAACAGTGCCTTCACCGACTACATGTTCGCCATATTTATCACATACATTCACAAATATATCAAAGCAAGTAACTTCAATACGATTCAATTCAAATTTAGGCATACCAAAATTTGTTGCGGGTTCTTTCTGAGCACATAATACAAACAACGTAATTGTTGGTTTGGTATAATTCTGTAATGTGAATTTTTTATTTCCCATCAGTTCTTCAGCAGGAATGAAAGGTGCGAAAAGAGGTAGTGGATTAGCAGCAACTACACCTGCATATAACGGGGTCGTACCTGAATAAACGATTACATTAGTAACTGTATATTCACCAGATTTAAGTTCGATCGGATCTGTTTTTAAATTATCACCGAACAATTTCACAGGGACATTAGTCAATACTTTTGTCTCAGGTCCATTTAACGCTATATCAACATAAAGAGTGGAGACATCTGTATTTCCCAGACATTGTTGATAACCTTCAATCGCGCTTAATGCTTTTGTATCGAAAACTTTTTTTGCATCAAACTGGAATGTAACAGTATTTATTTCAGTTGAATTATCCGGCTGATCGTTTGTTGAGCAACCGGTATAAAGGAATGCTCCTAGCAATATACAGAGTAACGACTTAATTGTTTTCATAATTTGATAGATGTAAACGACTTATATTATTCAGTTATTCTACAAATATAACTACCGAAGAAACAAGTATCTTTTCCGGGGCAAAGCTGAACATGCAAAGCATTCATCGTACTACTCCATTGTGATACTAGTTTAAACTTCAATAATTCTGAGACAGGTACAGTACCTGCATAGATCTGAGGCTTTGGATTCAGGAAATTATTATTTAGAGAAATCTCAATATAGTACGATTTGGATGGGTTGTCTAAATAGTCGGCAAAACAAACCGTTCCGATTTTACCCTCGTCAAAACCATCTGTATCTTCCCATAATAAATTACCGCCTTCTTTGCTGTAAACCTTTACAGAGCCTTTACCCACAAAGTGTTCATTATTCAGCTTCGGATCACAAACATTCACAAACAAATCAAAACAATAGGTTTCGACTCTTTGCAATTCGAACTTAGGCATTCCGAACTCTTCTGAAGAATGACCGATCGTACACAACATAAAATTGGTTACGGTTGGTTTTGTATAAGGTAAAACCGTAAATGTCGATCCTAAATGATATTCCGCAGGTACAAAGGCTGCAAATTTGGAATCAGGCATGACAGCCTGGTATAAAACAGGGCCGCCTTTATGAACTTTAGCATCTAAAAGCTTATGGGTTCCGGTAGGTAAATGGATTGGGTCTGATTTAAGTTTTCCGTTAAACGTACCGAGTGTTCCTTTAAGCTCATGTTCGGTATTTGATTCAAGATGCCACGTTTTGATAACAAATGAATAAGGAGTTGCTGTTAACTCTTCTCCTCCGCACGCAGCTTCTTCAATCGGTTCTACTGTCGCTTTTGTTTCCACAATCTGATTCAAGTCAAATTCGAAAATAACCTCTTCTGATTGTTGCTCCTGACCGGAAGGCGAATCATTACTGCAACTTATCATCAAGAAACCAGAAAGCAAAAAAAGCATACTACCGAATATCGGTCTGATTACATTTTTCATAGAACTCTTTTTGTAATCGGAACAGGATAAATCCCGTTCCGATTGTGTATAACTTTATAAACCAGATTTCACATTATCGATACCAAATTTAAAGGATGTATATTTTCCAACTTCAGTCCACGGACAAATCCATTGATTGTAAGCGTAACCATCTTTCAAGCTAACTGAAATTTCAGCTTTAGCACATTGCGAAACCAAAACAGGGTCACATTCGAAATTGAATGCATGATAGAGTTTCCAGTTTTGTTCATGGCCTTGAAGCTTTAATTCTTTCTCACGGCTTAAAAGTTGATTTCCATTTTGATCAAGTAATCGAACCTTTACAATTGCAGGAACGCTTCTGCAATCGCCACAATCTTGCTCATGCCATTTTACAGGATCACCGTCAATGATTTCAGATTTAACAAAGAAGCTAAAATGAATATTGTGTTTCGGTTGATATTTAAATGTTCCTGTTGTCCAGATGTATTTTGCTCTGTCTTTATCAGCATCTGCCGGACTTACAGCCAAAATATATTTATTTCCGGGAGCAGCTACAAGTACATCACCCTGACCTGTCGGTGCTGTCCAGCCTGATCTTGTATAGAAGTCTTTAATATCCGAATAGTTTTCAAAATTCTCATACAATCCGCCATTACATTCGTCGCAAATAACGCCAGGCAACAAACAGAAAGGAGTATTGTCATCGCAAACAATCAGGTGAAGCGCATTCATAGAAACACTCCAGTTTGGTGAGTTTTTAAATTTCAACAAATCAGCAACAGTTGCTTCGCCGGCAAATGTATGCTGAGAGTTCAGCATATTCGGATTGGTGAAATTGACAACGATATAATAGGATTCGGTTGCATTGTCTTTTGTCAAATCATCAGCAAAACACAAAGTCGCAATATTACCTTCAGTTGTCGGATTGCCATTGCTATCCAAAGTTCCACCGTCAAATGCATCTGAATACAATAATGTTCCATTTTGTTTGTCATAGACTTTAATAGTTCCAACTCCTACCATGTGTTCGCCATTTTTGTCGCAAACATTAAAGAACATATCAAAACAAGTTACTTCAATACGGTTCAATTCGAATTTAGGCATACCAAAATCGGTCGCATTGTAATCTCTTGCACACAATACATAAAAAGGAACTGTCGGTTTGGTATATTTTGCAAGCGTGAACTTTTGTTTATCCATAAAATATCCATCAGGTACAAAAGGTGAAAAAGTCGATGGAGATTTCACGCCGGAATATATAACCGCTGAAGTTGACGCGTTATAAACGGTAACTGCATTTACGGTATATTCTCCCGCAGGCAGCTCATAAGGATCTGTTTTTAATTTATCGCCAAATACTTTGACCTGTTCGGCTGTGATATTAACGACGCCATTCGGACCCGTAAGTTTTATATCAACACTCATTGGCACATTGTCAATGTTGCATAAAGTAACGCCGGGAACCGCTACAGGATCTGAAGGCAATGCGCCTTTCGTGTCTGAAGCAATCGTATTTGCGTCAAATTCAAACGTTACACTTGCAGTTTCATCAGTTACAGAAGGTACATCATCTTTCGTGCTACATGAATAGAAAAAGAAAGTACCACATAAAAGAGTTAGTAAACTCCATATTATATTTTTTTTCATAACGGTTTGATTTTAATGTAAGGCTAATTCAGGAGTAGTAGGGTACCGCTCCGAAAATATAATTATTTGATTAGTTAGCTGCCGGATTTGGATAACCCGGGAATAGTACTTTAGGATTTGCATTCGGGTCACAAAGAACAACATGGACTGCATTCATAGAAGAGTCGAAATTGCCCCATGTTCTAAAGTTCAATAAATCCGCGACTGAAATTTGCTGGATAAAGCTATATGCTGCATACGGTGCTTTGAATATCACTTGTATTTGATATTTCTCCGAAGTATTATCTTTTATTTCCATATTATCAGCAAAACAGATGGTTGCAATATTGCCATTACCAAATTCGTCTGAATAAAGAACTTTACCTCCATTATCCGGTAATTTATCCAATACTTTGATCGTACCTTCGCCTACAAAGTGCTCGGAATAATTATCGCATACATTAAAGAATAAATCAAAGCAAGTCACTTCAATACGATTCAACTCAAATTTTGGCATACCAAATTCTGTCGCTGTATAATTTCTAGCACACAAGACATATAAGTTCACAGTTGGTTTGGTATATTTCAATACTTCAAATGATTGCTTTTGCATCAGGAAACCATCAGGAACAAACTTAGCAAACGGAGCTCCTTCCAATACCCCGGAATAAATAATCTGGCTTGGATTAGATGTGTTATAAACAATTACGGACATAACTGTGTAAGTACCGGCCGGCAATTCATAAGGATCGGTTTTCAGTTTACCATTAAAGTTTGAAACATTTACCGGTCCGATAGTTGTTGGAACACCTGCTTTCTCTACGATAATCTGCACACTCAACGGCACGTTGTTGTCTAAACACAGTGTTGTTGCAGGATCAGGAGTTTCATTAACCGCTTTAGTTTGAGAAACTAACGTGTTTGCATCGAATTCAAACGTTACAGAAGATTTTTCGTCATCGACTACGGGAACATCATCCTTACTACTGCAGGAATAGAACACAAAAGTCCCCATTAAGAGTATAAGCATACTCCGGAAAAGATTCTTTTTCATAATACATTTTTTTTGATAGATGAAAGATTAAAATATTTAATTGATTTGGGCCTAATGATTTATTGCGCATGTCATTACAAATAATACGATCTCATGTATGAGCGTAAGTATATACTTCATGTATTATTTAATAAAAACATCGAATATCATTTTCGCATGATTGAGAAAAAGCCTATTATTTCTCATTAAATGGAAGGATCATTCTTAACTTTTTGATAGAAGACCGTAATTCTACGCTTTGGAAAAGAATTACGTAAAACAATGTATAAGAGCTAACTCTTATTTTTATCTGATTAATAATCGTTTGATAGATGTAAGAATAATTTCCACTACGAAATAAATATTGAACTCTCTTTATATTTATTCAATGTTATAACATGAATCATTGTAATATGTTTGAGGAAAATCGGGTTTTAACACTCCCCCTTCTTTAAAAGAAAAAAAAGTGATACAAAACTCTTTTGAGCTTTGTATCACTTATATAAGTAATTCTGATTGTCAGTCAGCTTTATTTAGATCTGACGTAGTAACGTAGCCTGCTCCACTAATCGTTATAGCTCCGGTTTGATAATCTGTTGCTTTAGCTCTTAAGTAAATAACAACAGATGTATTATAAGGAACTGATGATATTGTCATCTGATTTGATCCGACAATAATATTCTGCTGCATGGCATTCATCGAATAGGACGGATCAAGCTCTAAACCTGAAGTATTATTGACTATTAATGATGTGGTCCCCGAAGCCGAAGCCGGAACAAATAAATTTAATATGACAGACTGACCAGCTGCTATATATCTCGGCTTCACGTTAAACCATCCTGAAACAAACCGGCTATTACCTGTTCCTGACTCAAAATTAATAAAGGCATCACTGAAAAGAGGGTTCTCAATGCTACATTCATGAGACGAATTACTATAAACCGTACGGAATCGTATTGATTTTTCACCCGTTCCGGTAGCTATATAAATAAATTTATACTTAGTCCCACCTGCCTCGATCTGCAGTCCACTTGCGGGGTCAGGAGAAAGTTTCGTTGTCGAAATTGAAATATTCATGGGAAATTCTGATGACGGAATCGAATTAGGAATCGTGAATTTCAAATCAATTATATTATTCTGTCCTGACTGAGCCGAATTTGGTGTCAGATAAGGCATTTCAAAAACATAGGGATACTTATAGGTTAACTTCACGATACGCGTTAATCCATTCTTACAAATCCGGATATAACCTGTACGATTTCCTTGTTTCGGAAATTGATCCGTTGTAAATGTTATTTTACCCGGAACAGATGTATTGATCGAACCTAATACAGGTCTGTCCAAATCATCATTTACCAGTTGAATACTCATATTCGAGTTATCGATTGGCTGGGATGTTCCGTTAGGGTAATAGTTGTAATTAACTTCATACGAACTATTTGACTTCACAAGGATATACGATGTTCTGTCTACTGACAAGACAGATGTTCCATCTGAGATGGTTTTTAAGTCCTGTAATTCAATTGAATTTATTATATTATTACTCGCCGGAGACGATATCGCTTGTTGCATATCTGAATAGCCGGATTTAGATACGGACTTCAAGATAATCATGTAGTGCATATTTCGTATAATGTCTATCGGAAGAACATTACAAGGCGATGCATTATCGACAAAATCAATCTTATAAAATGTTTGTACCGGCACTGACAATGCTGACGATTTAAAATTCCCGCGAATAATAATTGACAATGGACTCACACTCGATTTATTTATTTTTTCATATACATATTGAGGTTGTGCCGAGAAAGAACTAACTCCCGTTAAAGTTGCCGAATTAGCTTCTGTCACCCATCCTTCCGGAAAACTGCCATCTGCCTTTTTAAATGGTGCAACAGTCCCATAGTCTAATTGATTTATTATGGCGAAATCTATATTTTCCAAGCGTGGATAACCAGATCCCAGACTGTTTACTAAAGATATCCTGGCTATATTACGAATTAATTCGACAGACGAAGGAAAACTATTTACAGAAATACCGGTTGTCAAATCCAATCTTTTCCAATAAGCAACCTCATTGATCATTTGCATACCTGCCACGATCTCCTTTTCGCTTTTGAGTTTACTGGATGCATCCGAAAAACCCGAGAAATCGTAATTTCCCACAAAATGAACAATTCGTCTTTTAGAGGATGCTGTTAACTGAACCCGAAACCCTGTTCCATTGATCTGAGCTTTACTTCGTTCGATAAATAAACCTTGCTCATCAAACACTAATACATAAAAATTCTGAGGATCTAATCCTGTCACTTCATTTTTACCCTTCGTATTTTGTTCCATTTGAGAAAGAGCTACTTTAAAGAAAAGTAATTGTTCCTGATTCTGAGCAACAGAATCATTTTCTGAAAGCTCTTCAACATTACAGCTGCTTAGCTGTAACAGAAAAGACAGAATTAGTATTGTATAAATTGATTTCATAATATTATTATTTCCATGTATCAGTAATACATCTTACCGGAAAAGTATTTCCCGAAGTACTCCACGAATTCGTAGGGTAAAATTTATTTTCTGTGAAACGGTATGATTCACTTGTGCGACCTTTCAAAGCTACATCTGAACGTGCACTCCAATATTCTGTTCCTATCAATAGTGTTTTTACCGCACTATTCGGATCATCCTGAATCATATCAACAATCTGGATCTCTGCTTTGGTAGGTATTCTCCATTTTCCGCCGCTATAAGTTCCCTCCCGGTATGCTTTACATCTGCAGAAAGCACAATTCCAATCATTCGCAAGTGTAATACCCCTTTGCGAAGCTATCACAAACTGTGGGGAGATGATATTATTTGAAATCGCATCCATACCGGTTATCATCTTATTTGTACCCGACTCTATAATTGAAGGATCTCCAAGTACATAATTTGATATGGTTGGATAATTAGCCACATTCGGAATTTTACTCAAATCATTGACCAAAACAGTGATCTTATAAAGATTAAAATTTGTCTGACCTGAAGCTCCGTTCGGATAATCCGAATTACATCCTCCATATCCTGAACCTCCGCCGACCCCATCACTTGTTGAAGAGTATTGGGAGGTAATATAAATCGGAGGATATTGTGTAATTTTCACCAGCTGCGTTAAATTATTTGCTAATCCCACAGTGGAAACCGTAAATTCAAACTCTCTCGGAACATAATTATTCGGAATAGTCGAATTGATTAGTATTTTAGAGTTTGTAGCATCGACATTGATACTCCATCCACTTGTTACCGGATTCTGAGTTGCCACTCCACTATTATTATACGTATTGTAATACGCTTTCTTATTTTTAATTTCAATGGAGGTACTGGCTGCATATCCGATTTTATAATCGGAGGTATTGTACATATTTACCTGTGTCTCAAACACCACTAAATAATGAAGATTGGAAATATTTACTTCTATATTTTTTGTGGTCCAGTCCTTTATCAGATAATTACAAGTTAAAGTCAACGGATTTTCGGGATTCTCACTTCCTAATTCCCTGATCTGTATTCCTATTCCATAGATCTTATTCCGCAGAAGTTTAAATGCATAGGTTTGATCTATATCGTTTGAATTAAGAAAGCTGAGAGAAAGCTTATAATAATAATTCTTTTCTACGCCTGCCGTATTTTTTAAACGTACCTCCATGCGTAAAAAAGGCTCATAGCGTATATCTTTGTCCCAACTCGTTTCATAGGTATAAAATACTTCATCATCTCCGACAGGGAAATTCCTTTTACTATAATTTTTCAAATCTGAAGAGGCATTCGGGTTATAAGGAATACTTTCTAATAAGGACGTTTTATCAAGGTATCGATTCATCACAATATTTGCCGAAACAAAAGTATAACCGGGTATATTCAGCACATCAAATTCAGGCCGGATTTTTACAGCCGCACGTTTAAGATTAACTGTAGCAAACTGAGCAGTTGGATAAGGTAACTTTGTTTCAAAGTTTCCATCCATCAAAAAGTTAGCATTTGGCATTTGAGTAAAATCAGATGTCTGAACTTTCTGCTTCAATTGAGATAAAGTTAGATTTGTCAGATCGGAACGATTGATATTTGTATTTGCAACTACATATACATTATATCGTGTTTGATTATCAAACAGGCCTGCTTCAGCCGATGAAAACTTTATATCTACAAGCCCGCTCGACTGATCAATACTTAATTGAGTTGTTACAGGATAAAACACACAAGTTTCTCCACTATAAAAAAACACATCCAGCCGATCTATCTTATTTTCATTTAAGGATTCATCACCAAGTTCAGTAACCTTTGTCCGAATCGGATCATTCTTTATATCTATATAAAAAGAAAATGAATCTGAAATCTTGCCGATTGATACATTTTCCAATTCGGATGCACACGAACAGAAGATAAACAACAGGAATATATATAATATATTTTTTTTCATAAGTAATTGTATTTTACATTATTCAGCCTGTAATACGATATTGTAAACTTTACCATTCGCTGAATTAATCGGTACTTGTATTCCATCTTCAGTATAGATAGATAATGTTGTCGCAGATCCGGTATTCATTTTCCGTTTTGCTTTGACCCTTATTACAGATGCTTTTGGATTAGCTATACCTTGAGATACTGCCTGCCCTGTATAATCAAATTCAAAATCAGCACCATTACTTAACGTTGCGACCCATCTCTTTCCAAATGGTCTGACTAAAGTAAATTCACACTCGGCAGGTTTGTTATAACTCATAGTTATTTCATTCGCATTAATAAAGGTTGTACCTGCTCTCCATGAGAAAGAATGTTGCAAGGACGGATCAAATTCTGTATCAATACTTTCCTTTTCCCATGGGAGCACTGTTACAAGAAAATCTCCGATCTCAGCTAAAGATCCTTGAATTAAATAATGATGATTTCGTTGAACCTGATAATCTAAGTAATCCACTCCATTCTGTTTTCCCAGAGGTATCGTATATGTTACGGGTATGTTATTTATGAGGGCGTCAATTTTTACAATCGTAGCCTTCGAATAATCTGTTACGTTATCAAAAAGTTTTTCACTAATCAGAAAGTTCTCGAAAACAGATTGATAATTATTATTTACTTTTTGAGGTAAACGGAGTAAACCTGAGAAGGTTTTTACCGAGGTTATATCATTGCTCTGATGCCTATTTCCACCAAAGCTGAATGATTCTGCGACCTGTATGATATCTACATTCTTAACAATATAATCATAGTTAGAATCCTTATTCAATCTCAAAGTCACTTTACTCATGATGCGTTGCAATTGAGCTTTATACGCACTTAAGAAAGCACCGCCATTATCACTAACTTCTCCCGTATCAAATTCAGATCCTATTGATCGTACCTCAATATTATTAATTGCTAAAAGAGGCATCTGCAATTCGTTTATTGCTTTCCATACCTCTTGCTTCACGAGAAAAGTATTAATCTCATTTATGAATTTGGCGTTATTGAAAAGATCAGTCATTTGTGATAGTTCATTTGCGATCAAATAAGCTGAATATTTTCCGGGCTTAACTTTCACATTAATAGATAAGCCCGAAGAAATAATCAGGCTATTATCTAAAGTAGTTTCATTTACAATAATAAAACCAGAGTTTTGTTCTGCAAGAATCAAACGATAATTATGAATCTCTGGTTGAATATCATTTTGATCTTCTGGAACAGAGATATTTACACCTAGCTGAACCTCTTTCACATCTGATTTGGTATCATCAAGCTCCAATGATTCACAACTTATACACAAGCTGAGCAGACATGGAAGCAGACACAAAATCAAGAATCTATATTTAGGAATATTATGTGTATGCATGGTGTTT
>JBOFKE010000256.1:0-18652 GCA_051657185.1 Bacteroidales bacterium
TAATTTCATTTACTTTGCATAGTAAACTTATTCGGCTATTATTTTCTAACTTGTAAACCGAATAAGGAATATATTCTTCCCTGTGTAAAACAGAATCGGAATAAGATTTTACCTCTGTAAACTCAATCCGGTGTAATTAATAAATCTGTCAACCATTTCCAGTATAAGTCAATTAACGTACAAGTTCCGATTTTACTACGTATGAAAAATATTTTACATAGGTATCTAAAGGAATTTAGATACGTACCAAAAATAATTTACATACGTATGTAAATCTGATTAGATAAGGCAAATTGGAAAATAGCTCGCAACGATGCAGTATATCTCTGAAAAGATACGGTATATCTTCGCAACGATACGGTGTATCTTTTAAAAGAAACGGCGTATCTTTTCAGAGATACACCGTATAATTTAGTCAGTATCCGGATTCTTTTTATACGCTCACTACAGAAGATTTTTTTTGCGTTTTATCTGCAACATCTGCAACAATCTCCCGAAACCCTTTGTGGATCGGGATTTTCGCTGTTGCAGATGGTTGCAGATGGTTGCAGATGAAATTCGATCTGCAACGCGTAATTGTCTATAAAATAGTTGTTTGTATAGGTGTTGCAGATGTTGCAGATAAAACTTCAAATTTTGTTAGTAGTAAGATTTTTTGAGAGAATCTAAAGCATTGCCCCACTTTTTTATATTGATCTGAATATATAATATTCGTTTATTGATTTTGAATAAGCGAATATTATGACTATAATTGTTTTAAATTTACTCAATTTACCACATAAACACAATTGCGATAGAATGAATAAGTATCTTTTGTACATAGTTATAGCATTTTCTTTGAGTCTTTTCTCATCCTGTGATGAATCAAATGTTTTCGAATATGAATTAGAGGAGGAAATATTACCTTATGTTGATCGTGTTATTTATAAAGAACTACCATCCCGGTCTAAAGATTCAATTCTAAGTCCTGAGGAGTCGAATTCAATTGTAATTAATAGAGCATTACGATCTTTTCGTTTAAAAGAATTATTGCAACTCGATATTACATCTGCAGGTGACTCAATCTCTCTTCGCAGTTATTCTGCCAAACCTGTTACAGATATAGATATTCATATTTATATACCCGAAATAAATGATAAGTTATTGATCGGGTATATTGATTCTGTACCTGCTTTTGGAGAAATAAAATTTAAGCCGGCTTTTTTATTGCAAGAAACTATATACAAAGGACAAAATCATCACATGGTACGTATAAAACGAGATCGTTTAACCGATGATATGTTATTGTCTATGGAAAGTGAATGTCCTCATTATAAAATGTTGAAGGAAATTAAAACAGACTGGAATTTAGGCTTTTCTAATTTTAGCTGGGATCCGGCTAATCCTCAATCCGGTAATTGGAGAGAGTTAAATGCTATCGTTGCGAGAGAGTGGATTGTTATAACAACAAATATGGGTTATATGCTTTCGTCTCCGGAATATAAGGAAGTGATTGATAATTTTGCGACTATATTTGGCGCTGATCTTCGTGGCAATAATAAAGAGCCTTTTACTAAAAAGCAATATGATGATTTTATTCTGAACTGTTTTAATCCGAAGAACTTTAATCTAGGCAGAACGGCCAATGTTGGTGGACTTGGCGGAGGTGCTACGTGGGGAGTTTCGGATTGGAATTTCTATGGACATTATGCATCCTATAGTGGATGGGAAGCTATCACTCATGAGTTGGGTCATTGTTATGGATACAGTCATGATAGTAATTTAACATATCCAAATCCTTCAGGCGTCAGTTGGGCAAATTGCATCTCGCAGTTGCACGTATATATGTGCAAACAGGGTCGTCTTCCTTATGAAAGTCGTGAAATTCTTGGAACGCATCATTCAAAATATGATGCATACAGAGGTTTTGTCTGTTCTCCTCAATATATGAATGATCAAAAAACAGAACAACTCTATCAAACGAGTAAGGTTACATTGTATTTTCAAAATAAATAAGGATAGGATATGCTGAAAAATATATTTATTATACTATTGTTCTCAACTTTATTGGGAATAACTTCATGTTCGGATCAATCTGTGATTACAGTTGAGATTCCACGTTATGATTCAACGATAGTTTATACACACTCTCTCCGGGAGGAGTTTCAGCTACCTAAGCCAGATCAGGCAGTAGCGTTTAATCCATATGCATTATGTGTATATAAAGACAGGCTCTATATTGGGGATCGTGCAAGTAAAACGGTTTATGAGTATGATTTATTAAGAAGAGTATATACGCAAGTGTACACTCATAATGAACGAACCGATCCGTTATCTCTATCGGTTAATGACGAGCATGTTTATGTAGCATGCGGAGATTATCGGGAAGTTCAGATTTTCGATCGCGCTTCCGGACGTTACCTTACACGTCTGGGAACAGGAGTATGGTCCGGTGCAGTTTCTTTTGCAACGTCATTAGCTCAGTCTGAAGATTATGTTTTTGTCCGGGATTCTAAGGTTGGAGTTCGTGTTTTTGACAAAAAAGCAATAAACTGGACCGCGGTTAATAATAATAGCTATTATCTGAATCTGGATATAGACGAACTATATACACCCGGCAATTATCCTGCGAATCCTTATGATATGGAAGTTTTAGGCGATTCATTGTATGTAAACGATATATCATCTGCGCGCACTTATATATATTCCATGAATAGTGTCAAGTCAAAAGAAACAGGTTATACAAAGAAAATACAATATGATAAGAGTACTCAAAATGGGATTGCTTACGTAATGGGGATGGAAACGGCAGAAAATGCAACTTCAGCATTGTTATTTTTACGATTAAATGGAGTAAACACGCTAGGTTTTTACTCTCGAAAAGATTTAGCTGAATTAAATTGGAGTAATCCGAATTTGAGTATAAATAAATCTGAATTTAATAATATATCACCTACAGGAAGCGTTGCTTTATTTAAAGATCAGATTGTTTATCCTGTCAGAGATAGAGTTTCGATGTACTCAATCCACAAAGATTCTGTTATTATTTTATCTCCTCAAAAATAAATTTATTGCTATTATATAAAAAAAGGAAGAACACCTGTTCTTCCTTTTTTTATATATAAATATTTGAGTGATAGTTTTATATCTTGTTTGTGAGAGTTTGTGCTTTATGTTGTATAGGTTTTGTCAATCCTACTATAGATACATACAATTGAAAAGCTAAAAAGAATGAGTCGAAGTTGCAATACATTTGCATCAGAAACAAAGGAGATGTGTTTCGAAGAAAATATAACAAACAAATTATTTAAAACTTAAAGATATACTATTATGTCACAAATTGGAAAAGAAATCGTAGATTTTAACGTACAAGCATTTGTAAACAACGAATTTAAATCTGTTTCTAAAGCAGATGTATTAGGTAAATGGTCAATTTTCTTCTTTTATCCGGCAGACTTTACATTTGTTTGTCCTACAGAGTTAGAAGATTTAGCAAACAAATATGCAGATTTTAAAGCTGCTGGTTGTGAAGTATATTCAGTTTCATGTGATACGCATTTTGTACATAAAGCATGGCATGATACTTCTGCAGCAATCAAAAAAATCCAATATCCGATGTTAGCAGATCCGACAGCTGTATTGGCTCGTGGGTTTGATGTAATGATTGAAGAAGTCGGTTTGGCAGAGCGCGGTACATTTATTGTAAACCCGGAAGGCAAAATCGTTTCTTATGAAGTTGTAGCAGGTAACATCGGCCGTAATGCAGATGAATTATTCAATCGTCTTCAGGCTCTTCAGTTTGTAGCTAGCCACGATGGAGAAGTTTGTCCTGCAAAATGGAAACAAGGGGCAGAAACTCTTAAACCAAGTATTGATCTTGTAGGTAAAATCTAAATTTAAGATCTTAAGCTGTCCATACTCTGATATATCTCTGTATGGACAGCTTTATTTTTTACACAGAGTTTTTATATAGCCTTTATTAATCAATTCACGATAAAACAGACCAATTATATGTTAGATAAATCTTTATTAGACCAAGTCAGACAGCTATTTGCTGATCTTAAATCAAATTATACATTCAGAATATTAATTCCTAATTCTCATCCGTCAAACACAGAAATGGTTGAGCTTTTAGAAGACGTTGCATCATGTTCATCAAATATTAAATGTGAAGTTATTAAAGATACCGACTTCCGTTTATATCTGCTTAAAGATGGTATAGAAACTTCGATATGCTTCAGAGCTGTACCTAACGGACATGAATTCTCGACACTTTTACTGGCGATTTTAAATATGGAAGGTAAAGGGAAGAATTTGCCGGATGATGCTTTAGTAAAACGGATCCAGTCTTTGCGTGGAAATGCAACTGTACGCACTTATATCTCGCTGTCATGTACAAATTGTCCGGATGTCGTACAGGCTTTAAATGTAGTATCAATATTAAATCCATCAATAAAGCATGAAATCGTTGACGGAGCTATTAATAGAGAAGAGGCTGAAAAATACAATATTCAAGCGGTGCCAGCCGTGTTTATTGGCGATAGGATGATACATGTAGGCAAATCTACTTTAGGTGAAATCGTTGATAAGTTAGTTGTTGAGCTGGGAGTTGATTCGGCTCCTGTAGAAACAGAGACTAAAGCTTATGATGTTATTGTAGTTGGAGGAGGACCTTCAGGTGTTTCTGCAGCAATTTATTCAGCTCGAAAAGGATTAAAGGTTGCTATAGTTGCTAATAAAATAGGAGGGCAGGTATTGGAGACTGTAGATATTGAAAATGTCATCTCTGTACCAAAAACTACCGGCGCATTATTAGCTCAGAATTTAAAATTGCATGCTAACGATTATTCAATTGATTTGTTGGAAAACCGCAGTGTTACGACATTTGAGGTTATCGATGGTATAAAGCAGGTACATACTTCTTTAGATGAAGTTTTGACTGCTCCTGCAGTGATAGTTGCGACAGGAGCAAGTTGGAGGAAACTGAATATCCCGGGTGAAAGTGAATATATAGGATCAGGTGTTGCTTTTTGTACTCATTGTGATGGTCCTTTCTATAAAGGAAAACGTGTCGCGGTTATCGGGGGTGGTAACTCTGGACTGGAAGCAGCAATAGATCTGGCAGCAATAGCCAAAGAAGTATATATAATAGAATATATGTCCGAGTTTAAAGGTGACGAGGTGCTGCAAAGAAAACTTGAAACATTCTCGAATGTGACGATACTAAAGAATACACAAAGTATTGAAGTGCTTGGTGATGGTAAGAAAGTGTCCGGATTGACTGTTAAAGATCGGAATACGGAATCGATACAAACATTAGATTTAGATGGCGTATTTGTTCAGATAGGTCTTCAAGCTAATTCAGCAGTGTTTAAGGATAAAGTTTCGGTAAACAGAATCGGTGAGATTGAAATAGATACTCACTGCCGGACAAATTTGCCGGGTGTTTATGCTGCAGGAGATGTCTCAACAGTTCCGTTTAAGCAAATCATTATAGCTATGGGAGAAGGTGCTAAAGCTGCTCTCACGGCATTCGAAGATAAATTAAAAGATCAATTAATTTAATAGATGTATTGGTTATATAGTTAGTTATTTTATAAGGATAGTCAATAGCTTAAGTCTAATCAATTATTTCAAGAGCCTGTTATGCATTTATGTATGATAGGCTTTTTGATTTTAGGTAAGTATTTAGTTCGACTTTGCTTTAAAACTTTTGGCAATGATTTTTAAGATACTGATTTTTATCACTATTTTCGCCCACAATTTACAAACCGACTATCTTAAATATATCGGAAGAATTATAATACAAAATAATACTGTTTAATGAACTCATTGATTGATTCAATAGAAACACAAAAAATAATAGATTTATTTATCTATAATCCTAAATCTCCTTTGATTTTCAGTAGTGGATTCTTTCTGTTTTTATTTACCGTTTTTGTTTTGCTCTATTTTTGTTTAAAGAATACCAGATCAATAAGAATTCTTTACGTAACATTGTTTTCACTGTTTTTTTATTACAAATCAAGTGGTGTTTATTTTCTTTTGTTGATACTCTGTGCTACATCTGATTTTTTTATAGGACAGGCCATTCATAAGTCACAGGCTAAAAGACTTAAGCAGTTATGGATAACCCTGAGCTTGATGATTAATTTAGGCCTGTTGGCCTATTTTAAATATACTAATTTTTTGGCAGAAATCTTCTCTGGAATTTTTCGTGTTCCTTTCGATATAGAACGCATTTTCTTACCTGTCGGTATTTCCTTCTTTACGTTCCAATCGATAAGTTATGTAATTGATATATATCGGAAAGAGATTAAGCCATTGAACAGATGGATTGACTATGTATTTTATATATCATTCTTTCCTCAGTTAGTTGCAGGTCCGATCGTTCGGGCAAAAGATTTTATTCCACAAATCAGGAAGGACGTGTTTGTGAGTAAAGAAATGTTTGGCAGAGGAGTTTTTCTTATTATTTCCGGGTTGTTTAAGAAGGCAGTAATTTCAGATTATATTAGTTTAAACTTTGTAGATCGTGTTTTTGATCAACCTGTTTTGTATTCAGGTTTAGAGAATCTGATAGCTGTATATGGGTATGCATTACAAATATATTGTGACTTTTCGGGATATTCGGATATGGCAATAGGTATAGCATTATTATTAGGATTTCATTTTAATGAGAATTTTGACTCGCCATATAAATCAGCTACCATTACAGAATTTTGGCGTCGCTGGCATATTTCATTATCGAGTTGGTTGAAAGATTACTTGTACATATCGCTTGGTGGAAATAGAAAGGGAAGGGTGCGTACTTATTTTAATTTGCTGACCACAATGTTATTGGGAGGTCTCTGGCACGGAGCTTCCTGGCAATTTTTGTTTTGGGGAGCTTTGCATGGTTCATCATTAGCAGTACATAAGGCTGTAATGGAAAGATTTCCTTCATTTAAAGCATTAGGAAGGGATATGAAACCATGTCGAAGGGTTTTAGGTATTCTATTGACTTTTCATCTGGTTTGTTTTGGGTGGATATTTTTCAGAGCAGGAAGTTTTGAAATAGGCTGGCAGGTTTTAAACCGCATATTCACCTCATTTAATCCACAGCTATTACCCCAATTTGTAGCAGGTTATAAAACGGTTTGCGCCTTTATTGTTTTGGGATATGTATTGCATTTTACTCCAAAGAAATGGGAGGTCAAAGCATGGGATATTTCTACGCAGACACCTTTGTTTTTAAAGGCTGTCGTATGTACTGTTATTATTATTATTGTCATGCAATTTAAATCTGCGGATGTGCAACCATTTATTTATTTTCAGTTTTAATTTTTTAAGACCGGGAAATAAATAGTTGTCTATATAGTCTTATAAAGCAGTGTAGCATATATATGTTTGGAATGTAAACGTTGTTTGTGCCGTATAAATTCAGTATATTTGTGCGATTTTTAAGTAAGCTAATAGATAAAACAAGATATAATTATTTCGAAATGAGCGAAACATCTTTGCTGGAGAAATTAGAAGGTCTGGTGACAAGATTTGAAGAGGTTGGTACTTTAATTACTGATCCATCTGTTATTGCAGACATGAAACGTTACGTAAAGTTGAATAAAGAATATCGCGATTTGGAGAAAATCGTGAATGCGCGTAATGAGTATAAAGCGGCTCTTGATGGAGTGTCGGAAGCCAGAGAGATTCTGGATACAGAGTCCGATGCAGAAATGCGGGAGTTGGCAAAAGAAGAATTAGATGCTTGCCAGACACGTATCCCTGAGTTAGAAGAAGAAATTAAAATATTGTTGGTACCAGCAGATCCTCAGGATGGCAAAGATGCTATTGTGGAGATTCGTGGAGGTACCGGAGGAGATGAAGCTGCTATTTTTGCAGGCGATTTATTCCGTATGTATACTAAATATTGTGAGTCAAAAGGCTGGAGAACAGAGGTGACAAGCGTTAGTGAAGGTACAAGTGGAGGATATAAAGAAATCGTATTTACAGTTTCAGGAGAAGGTGTATATGGCATTTTGAAATATGAGTCAGGAGTGCACCGTGTTCAGCGTGTTCCTCAAACAGAAACGCAAGGTCGTGTACATACTTCTGCTGCAACAGTAGCTGTATTACCGGAAGCGGATGAAGTTGATGTTGAAATTAAAGATTCAGATATCCGTATTGATACATTCTGTGCCTCTGGTAATGGTGGGCAGTCTGTAAATACGACCTACTCGGCGGTGCGTGTTGTGCATATTCCGACAGGTATTGCTGTTCAATGTCAGGATGAAAAGTCGCAGCTTAAAAATAAGGCTAAAGCTTTGACTGAATTAAGATCTCGTATTTATAATATAGAATATCAGAAATGGTTGGATGAGATTGCATCGAAACGTAAAACAATGGTTTCGACAGGTGACCGTTCAGCAAAAATTCGTACATATAATTATCCTCAGGGTCGGGTAACAGATCATAGAATCAACCTGACACTTTATAATTTATCAGCTGTAATGGATGGAGAAATCCAGACTATTATTGATCAATTGACTGTTGCTGAGAATGCAGAGCGATTGAAAGAGAGTGAATTATAGGATAAATAAGCCAGACATTTCAAGACTTAGATAAAATAGTTATGACTAAACAACAACTTTTTGAAAACATTCGTAAGAAAGGGAGTTTTCTTTGTGTAGGATTGGATACGGATATTAAAAAAATACCTCAACACTTGTTGAATGATGAAGATCCGATTTTTGCATTTAATAAAGCAATTATTGATGCTACGGCAGACTTATGTGTAGCATATAAGCCAAATCTTGCCTTTTATGAAAGCCTTGGAGTACAGGGATGGATTGCTTTTGAGAAGACAGTGAAGTATATCAAGGAGAAATACCCTGATCAATTTATTATTGCGGATGCTAAAAGGGGTGATATCGGTAACACGTCCGAAATGTATGCCAGAAGCTTTTTTGATCATTTGAATATTGATTCTGTAACTGTTGCACCTTACATGGGTGAGGATAGTGTAAAGCCATTTTTGATTTATCCTGAAAAATGGGTAATTGTATTAGCATTAACTTCAAATAAAGGATCAAAAGACTTCCAGTTTATGGAAGATGCAAATGGAGAAAGATTGTTTGAAAAGGTATTGCAAACAACACAAAACTGGGCAACAGACGACCAAATGATGTATGTAGTAGGAGCGACTCAAGGTCAAATGTTCGAAGATATTCGTAAATTTGCTCCGCATCACTTCTTATTGGTGCCAGGTGTAGGTGCTCAGGGTGGAAGTCTTGAAGAAGTTGTGAAATATGGAATGAACGAATGTTGTGGCCTGTTAGTTAATAGTTCACGTCAAATCATTTATGCGGATTCTACTGAGAATTTTGCTGATGCAGCACGTAAAGAGTCTCAAGCATTGCAAGCGCAAATGTCTGACTTATTAAAACAAAAAGGATTAATATAATCTGAATAAATAAATGGAAGAGAGCTTGGTGATCACCAAGCTCTCTTTTTCGATTGAACAAGATTTGAAAATGCTTGTTTTAAGAAAATAAATAATAGTAATATGATACGTGGTATATTTTTAATCATTTTCTTTCTCTTTTTGGGAGAGATCGCATCTTATTTTACCAATGCAATTCTACCATCCAGTATTTATGGTATGTTTTTTCTTTTTCTTTCTTTGCTTTTGGGATGGGTTGATGTAAAATGGGTAAAAGATACAGCTGAATCCTTGACTAAGAATATGGCTTTATTTTTTGTTCCGTCTGCTGTCGGTCTAATGATTTCGTTTGATACCTTACGATCTAACTTTCTGGCAATTTTATTATCAATAATTGTTAGTACGGTAATCGTAATTGCTGTTGTTGCAAAAATGCAGGAGTGGCTTATTAAATTTGGAAAGGGAAAAAAATAATGAATGCAATATTTACATCTGAGATAGCAATGCTCTTATTGTGCGTAGGAGCTTTTTTTATTGGCAAATTTATCTTTGTTCGAACTAAACTTGCAATATTTAATCCATTGCTTATAGCTATGATACTTATAATAGGAGTACTTCAGGTAAGCAATACGCCTTATGAAACTTTTAATAAAGGGACAAGAATGATTCAATTCTTTTTAGGTCCGACTGTCGTTGCATTAGGCGTAATGTTATATGAGCAAATTGATACAATTAAAGCAAATTATAAATCAATTTTAGTGTCGATAATTACGGGATCATTTATTAGTATTTTATCGATTGTGTTTATTTGTAAAACGTTTCATGCGGATTTAAATGTTATAAGTTCACTTATTCCAAAATCAGTAACAACTCCGATTGCACTTAGTTTGAGTAAACAAATGGGAGGTATTGAGGCTCTTACAGCTGTATCTGTTGTAATTACAGGTATTTTAGGAAACATTATTGCGGTGCCATTGTTTAAAATATTACGTGTATCTGACAGAATTGCTAAAGGGCTTGCTTTGGGCTCTTCAGCACATGCGATCGGAACAATGAAAGCTATTGAACTTGGTTCTCTGGAAGGGGCGATAAGTGGTTTGGCTATCGGTGTTACAGGTGTTATAACAGCATTGCTGTCTCCTTTATTTCAAAATTGGCTTAATTAAGGTACAACCAAATATTAAAATCAATAAAATAGAACACAATACACTATAAGCGTAAAAACTTATTATATTTGCTATACTATTATTACGATACAACATTATAAAACCATATGGCAAAAAAAAATACTGAAGTAAAAAAAGGAAGAACTAAGAAGATTGTTTTATTTCTTCAAAGTGAAATGACTCATTTCTTTATAGGGTTGTTTCTTTTGTTGTTTTCTATATTCCTATTCTTTGCGTTCGTATCTTTCTTTTTTACAGGAGATTATGATCAGAGTTTTATCTTGAATAGAAATCTTTCTGATATAATTAGTGCACCGCATGAGATAACGAACTGGACTGGAGCAATAGGTGCTTTTTTATCTGAATACTTCATTAATCAGGGATTTGGAATTTCAGTATTCTTTATTTTATATTTTGTGTTTCAGATGGCATTGGATCAAATGAAGATTAAGAGTTTGTCTAAATATGCTAGTTTCATCTGGTCTGTTGTTGCTATGGTTTGGGGCTCGGTTGTCTTAGCTCTGATTGTTTTGCCATTTAATTCTTCAACATTCTTATTTTTGGGCGGAGCTCATGGTTTCTGGATCATGGATAAACTACGTCTGTTTCTGGGATTGCCAGGAACTATATTGTTAATTTTCGGTATTTCAGTTCTGCTGGCTGCCATTCGTAATCATAAAGTCATGGATCGTATTCGTTCTCTCTTTTTCATAAGATTAAAACGTAAGAAGAACGAAACAGAAGAGCAGATGAAAACAAAAGAATTTTCGGCATCAACAGCTGTAGATGCATTTGGATCCTCTGATACTGAATTAGAGGAAAGCGAACCGGTTACTCCAATATCGGCAGTGAAGGATTCATTAGTTGAAGACGAGGTTAAAGAACTTTTTGAAACGCGGAAGGATGAGACAGACTTTGATGATGCCGGATTTGATCAGCCGAATCAAAAAGATGAAGCATTTTATGAAGAAGATGATTTTGATGTTCTGCCTTCCAATGTCGGTAACACAGAGGCGGGGGGTAGTTTAAATAAGAAGCAACAAGTATCTAATGAGCCGAATGTGCAGATTGAAGCAGGATACTCAGAAGAAAGTGAGATATATGATGGAACAGAAATGTCAGATTATGATCCCACATTAGATTTGTCTCGTTACAAATATCCTTCTCCGGATTTATTACGTAAATATGATGACTCGGAGATGGCTGTGAATGAAGAGGAACAGAATACGAATATTCGTCGTATCCGTGAAACGTTGGAGCATTACGGTATAACAATCAGCAGCATTAAAGCGACTGTTGGTCCGACGATTACACTTTATGAAATAGTTCCGGCTCCGGGGATCCGTATTTCAAAGATCCGGAATCTGGAAGATGATATAGCATTAAGTTTAGCGGCATTAGGGATTCGTATAATAGCTCCAATTCCGGGAAAAGGAACTGTAGGTATTGAGGTTCCAAATAAGAATCCTCAGATCGTATCCATGCAGTCTATACTTGCTTCAAAAAAATTCAATGAAAGTAAATATGATTTGCCAATAGCATTGGGTAAAACAATAACAAATGAAATCTTTATGATTGATTTGTGCAAGATGCCCCATGTTTTGGTTGCCGGTGCAACTGGTCAAGGTAAGTCTGTCGGCTTGAATGCAATTATTACGTCACTGCTATATAAAAAACATCCATCTCAGTTGAAATTTGTTTTGGTGGATCCGAAAAAAGTAGAATTCAATATTTATTCTTTAATCGAAAAGCATTTTCTGGCGAAGTTACCCGATGCGGAAGAAGCAATTATTACAGACGTAACAAAAGTAGTCCAGACGTTGAACTCAATAACAAGAGAGATGGATACGCGCTATGATTTACTTAAAAAAGCTCATACCCGTAATATTAAGGAATACAATGCGAAATTTGTTGCTCGCAAACTGAACCCTGAAAATGGGCATAAATATATGCCATATATTGTTGTGATCATTGATGAATTCGGAGATTTGATTATGACAGCAGGCAAGGAAGTCGAATTGCCAATTGCTCGAATTGCCCAGTTAGCACGTGCTGTAGGGATACATATGGTCATTGCGACACAGCGTCCTTCAACGAATATTATTACAGGTACAATTAAAGCGAACTTTCCGGCTCGTGTTGCTTTCCGGGTGTCGTCTATGATTGATTCCCGTACGATTTTAGATTGTCCGGGTGCTAATCAACTGATAGGACGAGGAGATTTATTATTCTCTCAGGGTAGTGAACTTAGTCGTGTCCAGTGTGCTTTTGTCGATACTCCTGAAGTTGAGGAGGTTGTTGAGTTTATTGGAAATCAACAAGGTTATCCTACTGCGTTTTTGCTTCCGGAATATGAAGGAGATACGAGTGAAGGAGGTATTGGTTCAATTGATATGAGTGATAAGGATCCGTTATTTGAAGATGCGGCTCGTTTGATTGTTGCCAATCAGCAGGGTTCAACATCGTTGCTTCAGCGCAAGATGTCTTTAGGTTATAACAGAGCCGGACGTATCATGGATCAATTGGAAGCTGCAGGTATTGTCGGACCATTTGAAGGTAGTAAAGCCCGACAGGTTTTAGTCATGGATGAAACTCATTTAGAAATGGTTTTGAATAATTTGAAATAAGCTATGAAACAAAAATATGCTTTGATAGGCTGGTTTTTATTACTGGCATTTCCATTATTAGCTCAGAATAGGGCAGATGAAATTTTAAAGAAGGCTGAAAGTGCATATATGAAAGATGGCGCAGTAAAAGCCAGCTTTACAGCCGATGTCATACAGAAGAAAGGAGATGCATCCTCTGCAATGGAAGGAACGGTCTATATGAATGGGGCTAAATTCTATTTGAGTAGCAGCGATCTGAATGTCTGGTATGATGGTAAAGATCAGTGGGTACTGCTTGCAAATAGCGATGAGGTTAACTTGACACAACCAACAGAAGATGAGATGGCAGCAATGAATCCGGCTATCTTTTTTCGTCAATACAATAAGGGCTTTAAGTCATCACTAAAAGGGGATAAGCTTTTTATGGGTGTTCCTTGCACGGAGATTCTGTTGGTTCCTGATAAAACGAATACAGGAATTTTAAAGTTAACCATTTATATAGATAAAACATCCTATCGTATAAAGGGGCTAACTGTTGAGAATACAAATGGTATGATCAATAAAATCCAAATCAAGAATTATCAGAGTTCGCAAAAGTTTTCGGATTCGATTTTTAGGTTTGATGCGAGTCAATATCCTCAAGTAGAAATAATAGATTTACGATAATATGGCAAAAAAAATAACTTATACAGAGGCAATGGCAGAATTAAATGCTATTGTTGATTCAATTCAAAATAATAAAATTGAAATTGATCAGTTGAAAGAGTCGGTAATGCGAGCACGTGAATTATTGAAAGTGTGTAAGAAAATACTACATGATACTGATGTAGAGGTTCAATCAATTATTGAGAATATTGAGAGTTGATATGAAACATCGATTATATATAGTATATACGTTCTTATTTCTTTGTTGTTTTTCTTCTTTAGCTCAATATACGAGTGATGAGTTGGGAGGTAAATTTGTTAAAAGGACGATTGAGATGCAAGATGATTATGAAGGTGAAGTCGTTTGTACTTTAATAAAGATGCCTTCAGATTCATTATCACATAAGGCTGTTTTGTATATTCATGGGTTCAATGATTATTTCTTTCAAAAAGACATGGCTGCAGAGTTTGATTCAGCAGGATTTAATTTCTATGCCCTTGACTTAAGGAAATATGGACGATCATACCTTCCGAATCAAGTGAAATTTAATGTTCGTGACTTATCCGAATATTTTCCCGATATTGATTCAGCACTGACGATAATTCAGAAAGAAGGAAATAATAAGATTTTTTTGATGGGGCATTCTACCGGAGGTTTAATAACTTCGCTTTATGCTCAAGCACGCAAAGCAAATGAGCCAATGGCTGGCTTAATTCTTAATAGTCCTTTTCTTGATCAAAATCAGAGTTGGTTTAAAGAAAAAATATTATTGCCTATTGTATCTTTTCTGTCAAAATGGTTTCCTGATATAACAATCAATCAAGGAATGAGCACCGCATATGGCGAAAGCCTGTTGAAAGAGCACAAAGGCGAATGGGAATATGATGAAACTAAAAAAATGATGCAGTCGCCACCATTAACTTTGAGCTGGCTAGGTGCAATTTATAAAGGACAGAAGGAAGTCCATAGAGGATTAGAGCTTTCAATTCCAATTTTGGTTATGCATTCTGATAAGTCAACCAATGATATTCAATTTTCAGAATCTTATATGAATTCAGATGCTGTATTAGATGTAAACGATATTGATAAATATGGTAGAAGATTAAGCTCGAACGTGAAAATGACTGTTATTCCCGATGGATTACATGATTTAGTTTTATCACGCAGGTCTGCAAGAGATTCTACGTACAGGGCAATGTTTAACTTCCTAAGAGATTTATAAATCTCTTAGGAAGTTTTTTTATGACAATAGCCTATCTTATTCCATATTTAGGCTTGAAAATTCACATTTGTATGTTAAATTCAAAAAAATACTCATATTCTTTGTATATATAAAGAAATAAATTACTTTATTTGCATGTGTAAAAACTTTTAAAGGATTTTGCAAATGAAGTAATGGTTACCCTAATTAATGAATGGGTTTATGAGTAACGGAATTAAAAACATTTCAGATATAGAATTGATTAATCGCTTTATATTAGGTGATAATAAAGCATTTGATGTGATTGTTAATAAGTATAGAGATAGAGTTTATGGAAACATACTGTATATGATTAATAATTCAGAGTTGGCTGATGATTTGTGTCAGGAGACCTTTCTTAAAGCCGTTCTGAAAATTAAAGATGGTAAATATATTGATTCAGGCAAGTTTGGAAGTTGGATTATGCGTTTATCTCATAATATTGTGATTGATTATTTCAGACAGAATAACAAGAATGAATCATCATCTTTATCAGAAGAACAGATTTATCTATTTTCATCTTCTTATGTCGATAAGAGTAAAGAAGATTCGATTATAGAAGGTCAAACAAAACAATTGTTGAAACAGTTGGTGTATAATCTCCCTCATAGCCAGCGAGAAGTTGTAATGCTTAGGTTTTATAGCAATATGAGTTTTAAAGAAATCGCTGAAACAACAGGAGTCAGTATCAATACTTCTTTAGGTAGAATGCGATATGCACTAATGAGTATTCGAAAAATTGTAGAGGAAAAACAATTATTAAAAAGTTAAAAGTCTAATTGTATGGATAAGAAGATTGTATTAAAGCAGATGTTATGTGAATCGTTTAAGATTTTGAAAGATAACATATTGATTTTACTTGGTCTGATATTACTGAGTGGAGTTATATCTTTTGCATTTTCTATATCTGGGAGCTTTATTAGTAGTAAGCCATTGTCGATAGGTGTCAGTATTATTTCATGTATTATACAATACTACATAGCTTTGATGTTAGTTAAGTTCTCCCTGAAGATATTAAAAGGAGAAGATCCTGATTTTTGCGAGATAGTACCCAGTTTCAGACAACTCGGAATGTATATTCTTTCGATGATTATTATCTTGTTACCGATATTGCTATGTTGTTTGCCATTGGTGGGCATTGTGTTTTTCAATGATTTATATAGAAACCCGACCAGTCTTATTCCAATAATCCTAGTTTGTTTTTTAATAGTCATTATTGCGTCTGTTTTTATTATTACTAATTTGTCTTTTGTTCCATATTATATTATTGATAGAAATAGTGGGCCTATAAAAGCGATAAAACAAAGTGTACAGCTTAGTAAAGGGTTTCGTGGGTTTATTTTTCTAAGCTACGTCCTTTTAATTGTAGGTCTGTTTTTGGGTGCTTTGGCTTTAATTGTAGGCCTGTTTATAGTTTTAGCATGGGCTCAAGTATATTATGCCCTACTATTTACAAAAATACAAAAGATTAAATCAACGACTGATATAGACGATGATATCGCATTTGAAGAGATAAATGAGATTGATTCGAAACAATATAATGATTAACCTAATTCCTTTGAGATCTTAAATCAACACATTTAATGGAAAGACATAATAGGATATCTGCTTCGTTGCAGGTATCCTATTTTTTTTGGATCAGCGGATAAATACGGTTGGAAGTAAACGTCTCCGAAAAAGCTCTCTACTATAATTGATTCGTTAAGATGTCAACCAACTTCAGAAAACTAAACCTCTGTAAACTTAATTCGGTGTAATTGCTTTCTTATCCTTTTAGCTATTGCACCACATATGACATCGAACCAACAAAGTTACCGATTACTAAAGCAAGAAGCCGGATTTATCCGCTGATACAAAAATAGGGCGGAATACTCGATTGAATATTCCGCCCTAAAGTGAAGCTAATAAATAAAATACTTAAATTTCAATTTCATCAAAGTTTAACTTGAAATAATGATTTTCTGAATCTTCATTGCTTTCATGGGAAACGTTGGAATTTGCTGCTTCTTTTTGACTTTCGTTTTCATGTTCGATAAAAGAAATAACTTCGGCTAACCCATCAGCAAATTTTTTAAAATCCTCTTTGTAAAGAAAAATTTTGTGTTTTTCAAATTGTACTTGCTGTTGATCCCCATCACTTTTTACGACTTTCTTACTCTCAGTTATGCATAAAAAGAGTTCATTGATCCGGTTGCGTTTTACATCCAGATAATAAATCCTTTTTCCAGCTTTCACAGATCTCGAATATACAATTTCTTGATCTTTCTTCACTTTGTCGGTAATAAATTCCATAGACTATCTTTAATGTTAATAAAAATGCATTACAGTTACGAATGTTCAAATATC
The DNA here is from genome assembly GCA_051657185.1 of Bacteroidales bacterium. GTDB lineage: Bacteria > Bacteroidota > Bacteroidia > Bacteroidales > UBA7332 > UBA7332. The sequence continues at coordinate 17,405 of JBOFKE010000256.1, forward strand.
TATATTTTTACTAGATTAAAAAAATATTCCCATATGTTTTTTTTGTAAAACTGTCGAATTTATTTACAAACGCAATGTTTGTAGCCAGTATTTTGAAAGTAATAGACTAATCAGCTTGATCAAATCTTTTAGTCTTTTCCATTTTAATATGGATAAGGTTTATGAGTTTAATATCACTGATAAATATAGTAGGGATTCAAAAAAAATACTCTAATTTTGTGTTTCTGTATTGCAACTCTGATTAGTTGCAAATCCCATTAAATCGATGATTATGCATCGGTATGATTTTAAATATTATTGAAGAATGAATTACTCTATATTATCAAAGATTAATTATCCATCTGATTTGCGAGCTCTAAAGCAAGATGAACTAGAATTACTTTGTCATGAGTTACGTCAGTTTTTGATTGATGATCTGTCACACAATCCGGGACATTTTGCTTCAAGTCTGGGAGTTATTGAATTAACTGTTGCTTTGCATTATGTTTTTAAGACTCCTTATGATAAGTTGGTTTGGGATGTTGGTCATCAGGCATATAGTCATAAAATATTGACAGGTAGAAAAGATCAGTTCCATACAAAGCGTAAGCTTAATGGATTAAGTGGTTTTCCATCTATCTTTGAAAGTCCTTATGATGCGTTCACTGTAGGTCATGCATCTACATCTATATCAGCTGCACTAGGAATGGCTGTCGCTTCCAGATTAGATGAGGATAAAGACAGATATTTTGTGGCGGTAATTGGTGATGGCTCAATGACCGGTGGTTTGGCTTTTGAAGGTCTTAATAACGCATGTATCAATCCGAATAATTTATTGATTATCCTCAATGATAACGATATGGCTATCGATGATAATGTTGGAGGTATAAGTAAATATTTAGTAGGATTGACTACCTCGAAGACATACAATAAATTCAGAGGAAAATTGTATCGTTTTTTATGTCGCCAAAATATTTTGAAGGAAGGTAAGAAAGGAGCTATTACGCGATTAAATAATAGCTTGAAGTCTTTTCTGACACAGCAGAATAATTTCTTTGAAGGACTAAATATTCGTTATTTCGGACCTGTTAACGGGAATGATGTAACGGGAATGATTCGCGTCCTGGAAGATCTGAAGCAAATGGATGGCCCGAAGATCCTGCATATAAAAACGACGAAGGGTAAAGGTTATACCCCAGCAGAACAAGAAGCAACCATCTGGCATGCTCCCGGTAAATTTGACAAGGAAACGGGTGAGCGTATATCTAA
>JBOFKE010000257.1:0-12663 GCA_051657185.1 Bacteroidales bacterium
CTGGCTATTGCATTGGTTGGTCTGACTCAGATGATGATTTGGGTAGTTATGATCGGGGCTGCTGTGACTTATATGGGAGTGGCTTTCGGATTGACTTCTAAGGGTGTTGATCCGGCACAAGTTGCAGGTATGGCACAGATGGCACAAATGCCTGTAAGTGGTCCGGCTGCCGAAATATTTGGCGTGGTTACAGGCTTTAACTGGAGTTTGATTCTTGGTATGTTTGTGATTTACTTTATAGGTGGCTACCTGTTATATTCATCGATGTTTGCGGCTGTAGGTGCGGCTGTCGATTCGCAGGCAGATACGCAGCAGTTTATGTTGCCGATCACATTGCCGATTATCTTTGCTTTGTATGCCGGTATATACAGCGCACAGAACCCGGACGGTCCTTTAGCTTTCTGGTGTTCATTGATACCATTTACTTCGCCGATCGTTATGATGGTGCGTTTACCTTTTGATGTGCCAATGTGGCAAATACTACTAAGTGTAGGTCTGCTTATCGTGACATTTATCGGAATGGTGTTTATCAGTGCGAAGATTTATCGTGTCGGAATCCTGATGTATGGTAAAAAAACGAATTACAAAGAGCTGATCAAATGGATTCGTTATCATTAATAATAAAGTAGCCTGAAATAATAAAGCTCGTGGAAAGAACGGATATTCTTTTCACGAGCTTTTCTTTTATAGTCGTTTGAGATAGACTAATGAATCGCTGATATTTAGTTCGGGATGGAGGATTTGGATGTAATCACGCAGAATGATGTGTGGTTCGATCACGCCTCTTTCCCAATATTGGTTCGCAAGGCCATTGGTTTGTGCATTGTTGTTGAAAACCTGTTTGGTTTTGTAAGCTTCGAAAAAACTGTGTTTGGCATCTGCTGTAATCAGTTCATTCATATCCTGAGCGTTTACGTTAAACCAGTATGGAGCGCGATAGAATTTACTCATAACCTCTTCAGTACTCATGGGGATGCTTCCTGATGATTCATTCAGGTCGAAATAATAATCGGCGCCTGAATCACGGAATAGTTGTGCCATCCAGTTGTTGCCACCCGGCATATACCAGGTTCCCCGAAAGTTTTCACCTGTAAGAATAGCCGGCTTCTTTTCAGCTTTGGCAGTGAGTGCGGCAAGACGTAAATAAGCTCGTTCGATTTCGTTGAATTTAGTCTGACTCAGATTCTCCTGATCAAGCAATAATCCGATAAATTTGATCCATTCAGCCCGGCCGAGAGGAGAGGGTTCCATCCATTCGTTTACAAAAATAACGGGTACGCCTGAACGTTTCATACGTTTGCTGTATTCGTCCTGTTCACTGTATCCGCTGGCTATGATAGCCTCGGGACGTAGTGCGATAAGGTTTTCCATATTGATCTGGAATGGGTCGCCCAGATCCTGTAGCTCGTTGCGTGAATAGCGTGCACGAATCGTATCGTTGAATATTCGATCGGGGTAACAGATACCACGAATAATATCAAGCTTGTCAAAGGCTTCGATAAAGCCGATATGTGTGCCGGACGAGACCGCTACCTGCTCAAGAGGAATTTGTATGATGACCCCATCATCGGGAATGGAATCTGTTGCAATATCCGATTTTCGAATCAGATAATAGCGACTTAGAATCTTGTTGCTGCTATCCCAGGGGTTGGAGAGTGTGACACGTACGAAGTTATTTAAGCTGTCGATTGTAAGTCCTTTTGCGTACTTGACACTGGATGATTTTCCCGAAGCAGGATCTTTCTGCTGACCTGTATTACATGCCATAAGGCAGATCGTAGCTAAGAGTATAAATGAATATTTCATATCAGCTGACTGTAAAAAGAAAAAAAAGGTTGTCTTGCGGGACAACCTTTTTATGTTTGAGTTTATTTAGCGAGGTTGATAACAATACGTTTGATTACATCCGTTGCTTTTACCATCGAATGAACAGGAAGATACTCAAAACGCCCGTGGAAGTTATGTCCGCCTGTGAAAATATTCGGACAAGGAAGTCCCATGTAAGATAGCTGAGAACCGTCTGTGCCTCCGCGAATCGGTTTGATTTTTGGTGCTACACCTTCTTCAATCATAGCTTCTTTTGCAAGGTCTACGATATGCATAATCGGTTCAACTTTCTCACGCATATTGTAATACTGGTCTTTCATTTCCAGTTTGATGGCATTGTTGTATTTCTGATTCAGCTCGGCTGTGATTGTTTCGATCAGCTTTTTGCGGTTTTCGAACAATTCGCGGTCGTGATCGCGGATGATATAAACCAACTTGCTTTGTTCGATTGATCCGTTGAAGCTCATCAGGTGGAAGAATCCTTCGTAGCCTGTTGTTTTCTCCGGAACTTCGTTTTGAGGAAGACGATCGGCAAACTCACGGGCAATTGTAGTTGAGTTGATCATTTTGTTTTTCGCATAACCCGGATGAACGTTACGTCCTGTAACAGTGATTGTCGCCGCCGCTGCATTGAAGTTCTCATATTCCAGCTCGCCGATTTCGCCACCATCAATGGTGTAAGCCCATTCAGCACCGAATTTTGCTACATCAAATTTATGCGCACCACGCCCGATCTCTTCGTCCGGTGTAAACCCGATACGGATTTTGCCATGTTTGATCTGCGGATGTTTGATCAGGTACTCCATAGCCGAAACGATTGCTGTGATACCAGCTTTGTCGTCTGCTCCTAAAAGAGTTGTTCCATCAGTAACGATAATATCTTGTCCAACGTAGTTTTTGATTTCGGGGAAATCCGTAACCTTCAGAATGATATTTTGTTCCTGATTCAACGTAATGTCCTGACCATCGTAATTCGTTATGATGCGAGGTTTTACATTTGCTCCCGTAAGGTCGCAGCTTGTATCCATGTGTGAAATAAATCCGATAACAGGTACTTCTTTGTCAATATTCGACGGAAGTGTAGCCATCAGGTATCCGTTTTCGTCAAGAGAAACCTCTTCCAGACCAATCTGTTTTAACTCTTCAGCCAGTTTTTCTGCGAAAGCGTATTGTTTAGGAGTTGAAGGAGTTGTTTCTGATGCCGGATCAGACTCCGTATCTATCATTGCGTATTTAATAAATCTGTCGACGATATTTTTCATATACTTTGAGTTTACTGTTAGATTTCACAAATATATAAATTACCTAAAATAATAAGAAGCTGTTTTGTGTTTTTCGAGTATTATTTTTTTTATTCAGTCTTATCAGGTTTAGATCTTTCTATTTGCTCCCTGTCTTCTTACGGTCCGTTATCGGGAAGGTGTCTGTTTTTCAGAATATAGCTATAACCAAACAAAAGAACCCCGATGGAGTTCTTTTGTTTGGTTCTTTAAATAGGTATTAACGATATTGTTTAAGGTATAAAAAGTTAGTTTAGATCTTATGGTTACAAATATCTCTTATTTAAGATGTAGTTACAAATAAAAAAGTATGTTTTATAATATAAAAATCAAGCGTTTAAATGTTAATTGTGAAAGGGAGATAATATCATTAGTGTATGTTTTTATTAAACTAGCTTCCATTTTTATAGTTAAATATGCATTTCAGTTGATTGTTTTCTGTTTTTTAGAACTAATATAGATCAATAAGGAAGAAGGTGATAGGTGACTTATAAAAGGGTTAAATAAACGTAAAAGAGAGTTGTGTTTGTTTTTATTACGAATAAAACAGGATAGGAGATTGTTTAACTCATAAAGATACAGAAATAAAAAAGCTGCATATTTCACCTTTTTTATCAGGCAAAATATGCAGCAGAAATTATTTCAGATACGTCTGTTATTTAGCGAACTTCACAGAAACCCAGTTATTGCGTTCTTTGAAGTCAACCAACTTAAGACCTAAACGATTAGCTTCTTCTTCAATGACCGGAATATCTTGTTTATAGAATCCGCTCATAAATAAGTTGCCGTTATCATTAAGTTTAGTTACATAGTTGTGCATATCATTTAGTAAGATATTGCGGTTGATGTTAGCAAAGATCACATCAAAGTTATTCTCGTTTTGCAGCAATGCTGCATCACCTAAAAGGATTTTGATGTTTGCAGTGTTGTTTAAACGAATATTTTCGTTGGCGTTGTCTGTGGCCCATTCATCGATATCGATGGCTGTAATTGGGTTAGCCCCTTTTTTAGAAGCTAAGATAGCAAGTACCGCTGTGCCGCAGCCCATATCTAAGAACGATTTACCTTGTAGATCCTCTTCTAACAAGAATGTAAGCATCAGGCTGGTCGTTTCGTGATGACCTGTACCGAATGACATTTTCGGATCGATAAGGATATCATATTCTGTTTGCGGAATATCTTTGTGGAAAGAGCTGTGGATAACGCATTTTTGATCAATGATGATAGGTTGAAAGTAATGTTTCTCCCATTCTTCATTCCAGTTTTGAGCAATTACTTCATTTGAAGTAAAAGTGATGGATGCTTCCATCGGGAAATTTTCAATGACCTCTTTTATGTTGTTTTCATCATAAAGTGAAGTTTGAATATAAGCGTCAATTCCGTTATCTGTCGAAACAAAGCTTTCAAAGCCGATTTCACCTAACATAGCCGATAAAACATCTGCATTTATTTCATTATTAGGAGAAATAGAAAACTGAAATTCAAGATAATTCATTGTAAAATTGCAATTAAAAAGTTGTTTATATGAAGTTTATTTCTATTTTTGTCTATGAATCAATAATTTATTGACTCGCAAAAATAAACTATTTATCTGATATATAGTCTTACTCTCAGAGAGGACTTATATATAATAGTATGATTTAACATTAAAAACGGAGGATTAATTATGAAAAAATTAAGAGTTCTTGCATCTGCCCTGCTTTTTATCGCACCGTTGGTAGCATGGGCGCAAAATATCCCCGAAGATGATCTATATGTGTCCAAAAAAGATGTAAATCCGATCGTCAAGAAAGTGAAAGCAGAGAAACAGAAGAAACAGGTTGTTAATTCTGTGACTGAAATTCAATTGGGTGATCGCGATGTGGATGAATATAACCGTCGTAAATCTTATGGTAATCTGATTACGAAAGATAATGATACGATCAAACTTGAACCGGGTGTTGACTATAAGCTGAATCAATCCAATGAGGGTTATCTGAACGGATTTAAGGGTTCGGAAAGAGATTTTCAGGCTGCCGAACGTATTCGCAGATTCCATAATTCCAAATATACGGTTCGCATAAGTGATCCGAATTTCTTTGATATCTATATGTTGGATGATGATGAATGGAATATCTATATTGATGATTTCTATGCAACTATAACGCCGACATGGGATAATCCGATGTATTGGGATTATATGTATTCTCCATATTCTTACAACCCGTTTGCTTGGCGTATGTCTGCATGGGGTATGGGACCTTACTGGGGCTTTAGTTATTCGAACTGGGGTCCGGGTTGGGGTTGGCCAAACTGGGGCTGGGGATCTCCAAGTTGGGGCTGGGGTCCGAGTTGGGGCTGCGGCTGGTATCCTGGTGGAGGCTGGTACCCTGGCGGCGGTTGGTATCCTGGTGGTGGCTGGTACCCTGGCGGAGGCTGGTATGACAGTAGCTACAAATATGCAAACGGACGTCAGCCTTATTATGGTGGCAACAGAGGTTCTGCTAATTACGGCGGTGGAAACTATACAGGCGGACGCGATAAAAAATATTCACAAGCAAGACCCGGAACATCGAATAATTCTGGAAATAGCATAAATGCATCTACTCGTCCTTCGACAGGTAATCCGAATTACTCGACAGGAGGCCGTTCAGATCGTTTCCAAAATGGAAATGCAGTGAATGTTACACGTCCTACAACAAGACCTTCGACAGGATCATCCGGTTCAGAAGGTGTTTACAGACCGAGAAGTGACAGACAAAGTTCTGCTTCAGGTTCGGCAAATTCATCCGGTGGTAGAAATCAAAGCTACGACAGAACAAATTCGAATAACAGTAACAGCAATAGCAACTGGGGCAGATCATCTAACTCAGGAAGCAGTTATCAGAATTCAGGTTCGTCTACCAGATCCAGTTCAGGCGGATCATATGGTGGTAGCCGTAGCTCCGGAAGCAGTAGTGGAGGAAGTTACTCAGGCGGACGTAGTTCTCGTGTAGGAAGATAAATAGGAAAAGCTAAGAACTAAGAAAGTGAGTTTATATTTTATAGATTAACAGGGCTTAGTTCTTAGCTTTTTATTTAAAATATTCACTGACTTTCTAAAAGTCGGGAGGACCTCATTTTATAAACCGGGTAAAATATATATTTTTGCAAACTTAACAACGCAAAAGTATCTGACCTATAAACATAACTATCGAACACTAAATTGAAACATATGAAAAAAAATACTTTACTCGCAGCGATATTATTGGCCGGATCGGCTTCGATCTATGCTCAAGGTGAGGCAGATGCCATTCGCATGTCTCAAAGAGATATAACAGGTACAGCCAGATCTATGGGTATGGCAGGCGCTTTCGGTGCGTTGGGTGGTGATATGTCTGCATTGTGGAATAACCCTGCAGGAATCGGTGTATATCGCTCTTCTGAATTTGCAGGTACATTAAACCTTTCGATGACTTCTACCAATACAAAATGGGGTGGAAACTCAATCAATAATGACAAGACAAATTTTATTTTTGATAATTTCGGTTATGTAGCCAGTTTCCGCGGGGCTGGTGACTTTGGCTTTAATGTAGGTGTTGCTTATGCCCGTAAAGCATCGTTTAACCGTGTATATACAGCACAAAATCCTAATTTTGGATCTTCTCTGACGGATTATATCGCTGATCAGACATATGGAATATCTCCTTCATGGTTAGATGATTTAAGAGGTGCGGATAAGCCTTATGATCCCTATTTGGAAAATCTGCCATGGTTGTCTATTCTTGGATGGAATTCAGCTTTGATCAAGCCTGACGGACAAAATGCTCAGGGTGATCAGCTTTATTCGTCTAACTTCCCGTTAAACATGAGACCTTCTGCACGTTTGAATGTTCGTGAATCGGGTCGTGTAGATGAATATAACTTCAGTTTTGGCGGTAACTACGACGATTTAATTTATTTCGGAGCAACACTTTCTGTAACGGATTTTGCATATCGTCTGACTACAGGATATGAAGAAGATTTCCATACAGATGGCGGTTATTATCTTGAAAACTCATTAAATACTCGTGGTACGGGTGTGAACTTCAAATTAGGTATGATCGTAAGACCTGTTGATTTCTTCCGTTTTGGTGTGGCAGTGCATACTCCGACTTACTACAGCATGACAGATAAATTCGGAGCATTGGTAGATTCATACAACATCTATGATGGGAATGATCAGGATGGCAATCCGATTTATGTAAACGGAAGAACATCTACACCGATGGGATCTGTAGGGTATGATATGAATACTCCTTTCCGTTTTCAGACTTCTGCAGCTTTCGTTCTTGGTAAAAAAGGATTGTTGAGTTTCGAATACGAACTTCAGGACTATTCAAGTCTTAAATTAAAAGATGAGGGTGGTAATGAGTCGGGCGAAAATTTCTATATCAAGCAAAGTACAAGATCTGTGAATACATTCAAAGTAGGTGGTGAGTATCGTGTGACACCGCAATTTAGTTTACGTGCCGGATATGCTTATCAATCTTCACCGGTTAAAGCAGATGTGTATGATGGAAAAGTGACTGTAGGTACAGTAGGTACAATGCCGAATTATGTTTTGCCGGGTAAAAACCAGTATTATACAGCAGGTCTGGGGTATCGTTTCGGTAGTCTTTACACTGATTTGGCTTATGTTCATAAAACGGAAGATGCAAACGGTTTTGCTTTTGCACCGTTGTATGCGAAGGATGGTAGCACGGTAGTTGCATCAGAACCATTTAAGCTTAAAACTAAAAGATCGAATATATTATTAACAGTAGGATTAAAATTTTAACTAAGCGAAAATGAGTTTATTTTTATCATTGGGAGCTGCTGCTGAAAATGTAGCAACTTCGGACACAACAAAGCATGTTGCTACAGGGCTAGCGAAAGCGTTAGAAAATTCAACGTTTCAGGATATCATGAAGCAATTAGTTGCTTTCTCTGTAAATCAGTCTTTAAAAATTCTTGCTGCGATTATTATTTATTTTGTTGGTAAATGGATAATTAATCGGATTAAGTTTATTTCCCGCAAGGTGATGGAGAAAAGAGAAGTGGATCATTCACTTCGTTCTTTCTTATTGAACCTGATTAATATCACATTGACAATTCTTTTGTTTGTGATTATTATCGGAGTTTTGGGTGTAGAGACAACTTCTATGGCAGCTCTTCTTGCATCAGCCGGTGTGGGTATTGGTATGGCTATGAGTGGTACGCTTCAAAACTTTGCAGGTGGGGTAATTATCTTATTGCTTAAACCCTATAAAGTAGGTGATTTTATTGAAGCTCAGGGTCAGTTAGGAACTGTACGTGAGATATTAATTTTCAATACTGTGCTTAATACAATTGATAATAAAGTAATTTATATCCCGAACGGATCTTTGTCGTCTGGTATTATCAACAACTATTCTCAGTCAGGTATTCGTCGTGTAGACCTTAAATTCGGATTTGCTTATGGTGATAGCTATGACGAAGCACGCAAAATGATTCTTGGTTTCCTGGAGGGAGATGAGCGTATCCTTACGACTCCTGCTGAGCCATTTATCGGATTGCATACATTGAACAACAGTTCAATTGATATCGTTGTAAGAATCTGGACTCGTACAGAGAATTATTGGAATTTGTATTTTGAACTGACGGAAAAAGTTTATAAAAACTATCCGGCTCACGGTCTTAATATTCCATTCCCGCAGATGGATGTACATATGTATCCGACAAGTACGAATACAAATGCATAATATATCAGAAAGGTGCCTTCTCAGAGGGCGCCTTTTTTTGTTGTAATCCTGATTTATTATTGCTTATTTATATATTTGTAGAACGAATTACTATCTATTTTAATTGTTATGAATATACAAGAAATGATCTTGAAATGCCGGAGTTACAGACGCTTCGACGCGACTTACGATATCTATAAAAATGAATTGTTGCAACTTGTCAATATAGCCCGTCTGGTACCTTCGGCCCGTAATATGCAGCCTCTCAAATACCGGATTGTATATACAAAAAATGAATGTGATCTGATTTTTCCTAAGCTGGGTTGGGCAGGTTATCTTAAAGACTGGACAGGGCCAGAAGAGTCTGAACGACCAACAGCCTATATTGTAGTCCTGAAAGATACAGAGCTGGCGGATGAGGTATTTTGTGACGATGGACTGGCTCTACAGGCTATGCTGTTCGGAGCTGTAGAAATGGGTTTGGGCGGATGTATTATCGGATCTGTCAATAAGGAAGCTCTTCATCAGGACTTAGCCATTGATAAACGCTATGAAATACGTTATGTGCTTGCATTGGGTAAACCTGTTGAACAGGTAGTTATCGAACCGGTAGTGGATAATGAAATTCGCTACTGGCGTTCACAAGATGGAACGCATCATGTTCCGAAAAGAAGTCTGGAAGAGGTTTTGATTTAATAATAAATATATGATGAAGGGGGTTTTTGTGAATTATTCTTCGATGAAGAAAATTCTGGTATTGGTCATTCTTATGCTTGTCGGGTTATGTCTGGCTGCTGTACTTACAAGTCTGCTGATGGGACAAAATATTGAACAAACAAACGAGATACGGTTAGTGCAGCTTTTGACATTAACCGGACTATTTATTTTTCCGTCATTCTTTGGAGCATATTTGTTCTCTGATGATTGGAAGCATTATCTGTATCTGGATAGAAAAGTAAAGAAAGATCAAATTGGTTATACGGTTATTCTGATTTTGTGTTTGCAGCCATTTTTGAATTGGATGGTCTATCTGAATAACCAGATCGTATTTCCGGAGTTTCTATCGGGACTTGAAGTGGTTTTACGGACGATGGAAGATAGTGCACAGAAGAATATTGAATTGATGTTAACAACAAATTCAATCATAGTATGCTTGATTAATATATTATTAATAGCAGTTCTGACTGCAATAGGTGAAGAGGCTTTCTTTCGGGGGATACTCCAGCGTATGATGCTTGAGCAAACCAAAAGAGCCTGGGTGGCGATTCTTGTTATTGCTATTGTCTTCAGTGCGATTCATTTTCAGTTTTATGGCTTTTTTGCCCGTATGTTTTTAGGTGTTCTATTGGGTTATCTGGTATATGCATCCAAATCGCTGTTGTTGCCTATCGTTGCACATGCAGCTAATAATACGATTGGAATTCTGCAAATATATTTCAACCATAAATATGACGTAGATAATTTAACTGATTTGCCTCCACGTGGAATAATTGTTCTTTTTAGTGTCTTTATCAGTGTTTTTTTCTTACGTTTACTTATTCGTTCTTTCCGTAGAGAAAGAATAACTGAATAACCCATTATTTAATTTTTGAGACATTTATTCCAAATGAAAAACAGCTTGATTACGCTTGCCATATTAATGTCATTACAGGTTTCTGCTCAAACCCGGAATGGTAATAACTGGCGGGCAAGTGTTGATTCATTGTTGAATGCAACAATGAAAAAATATCCCACTTCGGGAAAAGCAAAGATTGTTTCTTTTGCAGTTGATAAGAACAACAATAAACTCTCTTTGCGTTTATCCGATTCATTTGCTAATATACCACATCGCAAAAGTTCGATCGATTCACTTTATGCTGAAATGAAAAAGCTTTTGCCTGCAGCCTATGCTTCGCTTGATATCGTAATGACGATCGAGGGAAAGGATCTTGGATATTATATACCCAATGCTCTGCGTAAGGTGAGAACCAAAGCAAAAGATCGTATGTTGCCTCATGCAGCTAAACAGCCAGCCTGGGTACGCAATAAATCATTACCCTATAAAGTGACGGAGGGTCTGCAGGGTAATCACATTGCTCTTTGGCAGAGTCATGGTTTGTATTTCGAAAAGAAACTCGACCGATGGGAGTGGCAGCGCGCTAAATACTTTCAGACTGTAGAGGATCTGTTTACCCAGAGTTTTGTTTTGCCTTATCTTGTTCCGATGCTCGACAATGCAGGTGCTGTCACTGTTTTACCTCGCGAACGTGATGTCAATACAACGGAAATCATCATAGATAAAGATCGTTCAACCGATAATAGCAAATATCTCGAAATCGAAGGAAAAGAGAAATGGAAGCCGGGTTCGAAGGGAGGGTTTGCTCATCTGAAGTCGACGTATGTCGATGGTGAAAATCCATTCGATATGGGAGAGTATCGTTATATAATGTCCACCACTCATAAAGATGCTGACAGTAAAGCCATCTGGAAGACCGAAATCCCTGAAAAAGGAGAATATGCAGTTTATGTTTCCTACAAATCGCTTCCTGCAAGTCCTACCGATGCTCTCTATACGGTTCATCATGCAGGAGGTAAAACAGAGTTTCGTGTCAATCAGCGTATGGGAGGAGGGACTTGGGTTTACTTGGGAACATTCCCGTTTAAGCCCGGAGATCCCGGAAAATCGCAAATTACACTCTCCAACTATTCCAAAGAAGCCAATCGTATTGTGAGTGCCGATGCCGTGAAAATAGGCGGAGGTATGGGTAATATAGCGCGTAGCAGTCAAAAAGTAAAGATAGAAAACAATCAGGTTGTTAACGCACAGGATATTCAGGCTGAAGTAAGTGGAATGCCTCGCTTTACAGAGGGAGCACGATACTGGATGCAATGGGCCGGAGTACCCTATAAGGTTTATTCGCCTAAGAATGGAGACAATGATTATGTCGATGATTTCTCATCCCGTGGAGCCTGGGTGAATTATCTGGCAGGTGGTTCACGCGTTCAGCCTGATAGTACGGGTTTAAACGTACCGATTGATCTTGCGTTTGCATTTCACTCAGATGCAGGTACTTCATTGACAGATTCGATTGTCGGAACTCTCGGTATTTACTATTCGAAGTTCAATAAAGGGAAATATGCGGATGGAACATCCCGAATGGCAGCACGTGATCTGACTGATATTATTCAGTCTGAAGTGATCGAAGATGTGCGCGCACAGTTCGACCCTGACTTTACACGGCGGGCCATGTGGAATAAATCTTACAGTGAAGCCCGTGTGCCCGAAGTACCTACCATGCTTCTTGAACTGCTTTCGCATCAGAATCTGGCAGATATGCGTTATGGTCTTGATCCCCGTTTCCGTTTCACTGTTTCACGGGCTATCTACAAAGGAATGCTTAAGTTTATAGCATCTCGAGAGAATCGCGGTTATGTTGTTCAGCCATTACCGGTTAATAGCTTTTCATGTATCTTTGCTGATCGCAACAAAGTAGAACTTAGCTGGGAGCCGACGTATGACCCAACTGACCCAACGGCTGTACCGGACAGATATATTATCTATACCCGTATTAATAACGGTACTTTTAATCAGGGTAAGGTAGTGGAGAGTACTGCCGTGCAGATCCCCGTAGAGCCGGGTAATCACTACGACTTCAAAATTGCAGCTCTAAATGACGGAGGCATAAGTTTTCCGTCCGAAATACTTTCTGCATATCAGGCTCATAATAGTAAAGGCACTGTGTTGATCGTAAACGGATTTAACCGTATCTCTGCACCGGGTAGTTTTGCTACGAAAGATTCTACGTTTGGCGGATTTATGTCCGATATCGATTTTGGAGTTCCTGATCACCGGAGTATTGATTATATAGGTAAGCAGT
>JBOFKE010000258.1:0-16811 GCA_051657185.1 Bacteroidales bacterium
GTAACGCACTTCCATTAAGCGCAATTCCAATTGGTACTGTAGTTCACAATATTGAGCTTCGTCCAGGTCAGGGAGCAGCGATTGCTCGTTCAGCTGGTTCTTTTGCTCAGTTGACTTCTAAAGAAGGTAAATATGCAATCATCAAATTGCCTTCAGGTGAAACTCGTAAAATTCTTGCTTCTTGTAAAGCGACAGTAGGTAGCGTTGGTAACTCTGACCACGCACTTGAAAGATCAGGTAAAGCGGGACGTTCAAGATGGTTAGGCCGTCGCCCAAGAAACCGTGGTGTTGCAATGAACCCGGTTGATCACCCAATGGGTGGTGGTGAAGGTCGTTCATCAGGAGGACATCCACGTTCTCGCAAAGGATTGTATTCTAAAGGTCTTAAAACAAGATCTCCTAAGAAACAATCTTCTAAGTATATTATTGAAAGAAGAAAAAAATAATCTGATTAATTAGAGTAAACTATGAGTCGTTCATTAAAAAAAGGCCCATATATCAACGTAAAACTTGAGAATAAAGTGCTAGCTATGACAGAGTCTGGTAAGAAAAATGTTATCAAGACTTGGGCTAGAGCTTCTATGATTTCTCCTGATTTCGTTGGGCATACAATTGCAGTTCATAACGGTAATAAATTTATTCCTGTATATGTTACTGAGAACATGGTAGGTCACAAACTTGGTGAATTTTCACCAACTCGTAACTTCCGTGGACACGGTGGTAACAAAAAAAGATAATTACAGGAATTCGTATTAGATTAAAACATTAAAAAATAATGGGTGCAAGAAAAAATATTTCAGCTGAAGCAAGAAAGGAAGCCCTAAAAACTCAATATTTTGCAAAGTTAAATGGTGTTCCAACATCTCCTCGCAAAATGAGACTTGTGGCTGACATGATTAGAGGTATGGAAGTATTCCGCGCTTTGGGTGTACTTAAATTCTCTTCGAAGGAAGCTTCTATCAGAATGGAGAAACTTTTGCGTTCAGCTATTGCTAACTGGGAGCAAAAAAATGAGCGTAAAGCAGAAAGTGGTGAGTTGTATGTTTCAACGGTTTTCGTTGATTCAGCTACAATGTTGAAGAGAATGCGTCCTGCTCCGCAAGGTAGAGGATACAGAATCCGCAAACGTTCTAACCACGTTACCTTATTTGTTGATTCAATTGCTAATAAAAAAAAATAAAGTAAGATGGGACAAAAAGTAAATCCAATTAGCCACCGTTTAGGAATCGTAAGAGGTTGGGATTCTAACTGGTATGCCGGGAAAAACTGCGGCGATACTTTGTTGGAAGACTCAAAAATCCGCAAATATCTAAACGCCCGTCTTGCTAAAGCAAGCATATCTCGTATTATTATCGAGCGTACTCTTAAACTTATTACTATTACAGTATGTACTGCTAGACCAGGTATCATTATTGGTAAAGGTGGTCAGGAAGTAGATAAGTTAAAAGAAGAGTTGAAAAAAATCACTGACAAAGATGTTCAAATTAATATCTTCGAAGTGAAAAAACCTGAGTTGGATGCTGTAATCGTTGCAAATAATATTGCTCGTCAGCTTGAAGGTAAAATTGCTTACCGTCGTGCTGTGAAAATGGCGATCGCTTCAACTATGAGAATGGGTGCTGAAGGTATCAAAATCCAAATCTCTGGTCGTTTGAATGGTGCTGAAATGGCTCGTTCTGAAATGTACAAAGAGGGAAGAACTCCACTTCACACTTTCCGTGCTGATATTGATTACGCTTTAGCTGAAGCGCTTACTAAAGTAGGTTTGCTAGGTGTAAAAGTATGGATTTGCCGTGGTGAGGTTTATGGAAAGAAAGATCTAGCTCCTTCTTTTAACACACAAAAAGAAACTGGTCGTGGTAATAACCACAAAGGCGGTTTCAAGAGAAAGAAAAAGTAATAGTTTAACTGAAACAATTATCAGAGATGTTACAACCAAAAAGAACTAAATTCAGAAGACAACAAAAAGGCCGCATGAAAGGTGTTGCTCAAAGAGGTAACCAGTTGGCTTTTGGCTCTTTCGGAATTAAAGCTTTACAAGATAAATGGATCACAGGTCGTCAAATTGAGGCTGCTCGTATTGCTGTAACTCGTTATATGCAACGTCAAGGTCAAGTTTGGATTCGTATTTTCCCAGACAAACCTATCACTAAAAAACCTGCAGAGGTACGTATGGGTAAAGGTAAGGGTTCTCCAGAAGGATTCGTAGCTCCAGTTACTCCAGGTAGAATTATTATTGAATTGGAAGGGGTTTCTTTCGAAGTAGCTAAAGAGGCTCTTCGTTTAGCTGCTCAAAAACTTCCTGTAACAACTAAATTAGTTGTGAGACGCGACTACGATGTTAAAAATCAAAATGCGTAATGAGTATGAAAATTGCAGAAATTAGAGAACTTGAAACGAAGGAATTGATTGAGCAAATTGCTGCTGCTGAAGCAGAATTGAATCAAACGCTGTTAAACCACAGCATCACTCCTTTAGAAAGCCCTGCTGTTATTAAACAACAGCGCAGAACTATCGCGCGCATGATTACAGTGTTGCGTCAAAGAGAGAACCAATAATAATTCGAGCCTGATGGAAACAAGAAAGCTAAGAAAAGAAAGACAAGGTGTTGTTTTCAGCAATAAAATGGATAAATCTATTACAGTTGCTGTGAAATGGAAAGAAAAACACCCTATCTATGGTAAATTCGTTAACAAAACGAAGAAATATCATGCTCATGATGAGAAAAACGAGTGTAACATTGGTGACACTGTTAGAATCATGGAAACTCGTCCATTGAGTAAATTAAAAAGATGGAGATTAGTTGAAATAATCGAAAGAGCTAAGTAATAATGATACAACAAGAATCAAGACTTACAGTTGCTGATAACAGTGGAGCTAAGCAAGCTCTTTGTATCAGAGTATTAGGTGGAACAAGAAAACGCTATGCTACAGTTGGTGATGTTATTGTTGTAGCTGTGAAAAGCGTTATCCCATCTAGCGATGTGAAAAAAGGTGCAGTTTCTAAAGCTGTGATCGTGCGTACTAAAAAAGAAGTTCGCCGCCCAGACGGTTCATATATCCGTTTCGATGATAATGCATGTGTTCTTTTGAACAATGCAGGAGAAATGAGAGGTAGCCGTATTTTTGGTCCTGTTGCAAGAGAGCTTCGTGCTACAAATATGAAAATTGTTTCACTTGCACCAGAAGTGCTTTAATAAATTAAGTAAAGCTGATGAGTAAGTTACATATTAAAAAAGGTGATACAGTTTACGTAAATACCGGAAAAGATAAAGGCAAAACCGGACGCGTGCTAGAAATTCTTGTGAAAGAAAATCGCGCGATTGTAGAAGGTATCAATGTGGTTGCTAAGCATACCAAACCTAATGCAGCAAATCCTCAAGGAGGTATTGTAAAGAGAGAAGCTTCTATTCATATTTCTAACCTTAACGTAGTTGATCCTAAATCAGGAAAAGCTACGCGTATTGGTAGAAAATTGAATGAGGAAGGTGTTCTAGTTCGTTATTCAAAAAAATCAGGAGAGGAGATTAAGTAATGGTTAATACTGCAAGCCTAAAAAACGAATATAAAGAGAGAATCGTACCTGCCTTGATGAACGAATTCAACTATAGCACTGTAATGCAAGTGCCTGTGTTGAAGAAAATTGTTATTAACCAAGGTTTAGGTATCGCTGTTGCTGATAAAAAGATTATTGATATTGCTATCAATGAACTTACAGCAATTACAGGTCAGAAAGCTGTTGCTACTCTTTCTAAAAAAGATATCTCTAACTTTAAGTTACGTAAAAAAATGCCTGTGGGTGTTATGGTAACTTTGCGTAGAGAGCAAATGTATGAATTCCTTGAGAGATTAGTTCGCGTAGCTCTTCCTCGTATCCGTGACTTCAAAGGTATTGAAGGTAAATTAGATGGTAGAGGTAATTATACTTTGGGTATCCAGGAACAAATCATCTTCCCTGAAATCAACATTGATGGTATTAGTAAAATCTTAGGTATGAATATTACTTTTGTTACTACTGCTAAAACAGACGAAGAAGGATATGCTCTTTTGAAAGAGTTTGGTTTACCTTTTAAAAATGCTAAATAATTTAGAGATATGGCTAAGGAATCAATGAAAGCTCGCGAAGTGAAAAGAGCAAAGCTTGTTGCTAAATTCGCTGCTAAAAGAGAACAATTAAAAGCGGAAGGCAATTATGAAGCTCTACAAGCGCTTCCTAAAAATGCATCTCCTGTTCGTTTGCACAATCGTTGCAAAATTACAGGTCGTCCGAAAGGATATATCCGTCAGTTCGGTATTTCACGTATCCAATTTCGTGAAATGGCATCTGCAGGTTTGATCCCAGGTGTTAAAAAAGCAAGTTGGTAATTTATTATTAAATATTGTCCGGGTAGCCGGATCAATTTAATTCAATTCAATATGACAGATCCAATAGCAGATTTTCTGACTAGACTACGGAACGCGATTAAAGCTAACCACCGTGTGGTTGAAGTTCCAGCGTCAAACATTAAAAAAGAAATTACTAAAATTCTTTTTGATAAAGGGTACATTTTAAATTATAAATTTGTTGAAGAAGGTCCTCAAGGCTCTATCAAGATCGCTTTGAAATATGACCCAGTAAACAAAGTGAACGCGATTAAGAGATTAATCCGTATTTCTACTCCAGGTCTTCGTCAATACGTAGGTTACAAAGAAATGCCTCGCGTTTTGAACGGTTTGGGTATTGCAATTCTTTCTACTTCTAAAGGTGTTATGACTAACAAAGAAGCTAGAGAATTGATGATCGGTGGTGAAGTTCTATGTTATATCTACTAATCAGAGGAGGGTTTAATTATGTCAAGAATAGGAAAATTACCAATTAGCATTCCTGCTGGTGTTAGTGTAGATTTCAAAGATAATGTAATCACAGTTAAAGGGCCTAAAGGTCAACTATCACAAGATATCAAAGGTGATATCAGCGTTGATATCGCTGAAGGTCAGGTAGTAGTTGCTCGTGGAAATGACGACAAACAAACTCGTGCTCTTCATGGTCTTTATAGAGCACTTATCAACAATATGGTGTTAGGTGTTGCTGAAGGTTACAAAAAAGAATTAGAGCTTGTTGGGGTAGGTTACCGTGCTGCAAATAACGGTCAAATCCTTGAGTTGTCTTTAGGTTATAGCCACAATATCTTTTTACAGTTACCGGCTGAAATTAAAGTTGAAACTAAATCTGAAAGAAATAAGAATCCTCTTATTACTTTGGAGTCTTGCGACAAACAACTTTTGGGACACGTTTGTTCAAAAATTCGCTCATTCCGTAAACCAGAGCCTTATAAAGGTAAAGGTGTCAAGTTTGTTGGTGAAATCATTCGCAGAAAGTCTGGTAAGTCTGCCGGTAAATAATCTTTAAATAAGATATTGTTATGACATCAAAATTAGAAAGAAGACTTAAAATTAAACAGTGTGTGCGCAGAAAGATTTCTGGTACTACAGAGCGTCCGCGTATGACTGTTTTCAGAAGTAATAGTCAAATATATGCACAAGTGATTGATGATACTTGTGGTAAAACTTTGGTTTCAGCTACCTCTTTGGGTATGGAAGCTTGTCCTAAAAAAGAACAAGCGACTAAAGTTGGTGAATTAATCGCTAAGAAAGCTCTTGAAGCGGGTATCCAAACTGTTGTTTTCGATAGAAATGGTTACCTTTATCATGGTAGAATTAAAGAACTTGCAGACGCAGCTCGTAACGGCGGTCTTAAATTTTAATACAACATGGCAGTAAATAATAGAGTAAAATCGTCAAACGATTTAGAATTAAAAGATAGATTGGTAGCCATTAACCGTGTTACTAAAGTAACAAAAGGAGGGCGTACTTTTAGCTTCTCTGCTATTGTTGTTGTAGGAAACGAAGACGGCATTGTAGGTTGGGGTCTTGGTAAAGCAAATGAGGTAACAACTGCTATTGCTAAAGGAGTTGAAGCTGCGAAAAAGAACTTAATTAAAGTTCCTGTTCTTAAAGGTACTATTCCTCACGAACAGTTCTCTAAATTTGGTGGTGCAGAGGTTTTCATTAAGCCTGCTTCTCACGGTACCGGGGTTAAAGCTGGTGGTGCGATGCGTGCAGTACTTGAAAGTGTTGGTGTAACTGACGTTTTGGCTAAGTCAAAAGGTTCTTCTAACCCACACAACCTTGTAAAAGCTACTATCGTTGCTTTAAGCGAACTTCGCGATGCAGCTACTATTGCTCAAAATAGAGGTGTATCTCTGGAAAAAGTGTTTAAAGGTTAATTTAAGGAGGTTTATAATTATGGCTACAATAAAAATTAAGCAAGTTATCAGCAGAATTAAATGTCCTGCAACACAAAAAAGAACTCTAGATGCTTTAGGTTTAAGAAAACTTAATCGCGTGGTAGAGCATGAAGCTACTCCTCAAATTTTGGGAATGGTTGCTAAAGTTAAACACTTGATAGAAGTTGTTGATTAATCAACTTCTATCATTAAAGATTTGCAAACTATGAATTTAAATAACTTACAGCCTGCTGCCGGATCAGTTAAGACAAGAAAAAGAATCGGTCGTGGACCAGGTTCTGGAATGGGTGGTACTTCTACAAGAGGTCACAAAGGGGCTAAGTCAAGATCTGGTTATTCTAAGAAAATCGGTTTCGAAGGTGGTCAAATGCCTTTACAAAGACGTTTGCCTAAATTTGGTTTCAAAAACATTAACCGCGTTGAATTTAAAGCAATCAATATTTCTTCATTAGAAGAACTTGCGAAAGCAAATAATTTATCGAAAATTGATATCAATACTTTGATTGAAGCTGGTTATGTTTCAAACAATCAAAAGGTAAAGATTCTTGGTAATGGTAGCTTGTCTATTAAAGTAGATGTTGAAGCCCATGCTTTCTCTAAGTCAGCTGAGGATGCTATTGTTGCTTTAGGTGGAACAGTAGTAAAACTCTAAGATTATGAGAGCAGTCGAAACCTTGAAAAATATATGGAAGATTAAGGATTTGAGAAATCGAATCCTTACTACCATTTTGCTTGTTGCAATCTATAGATTAGGTTCTTTTATCGTACTTCCAGGCATTGATCCTGAAGCGCTTACTAGCCTTAAGAATCAAACAGACTCAGGTCT
This sequence comes from Bacteroidales bacterium, assembly GCA_051657185.1. Classification (GTDB taxonomy): domain Bacteria; phylum Bacteroidota; class Bacteroidia; order Bacteroidales; family UBA7332; genus UBA7332. Next base: position 7,114 of record JBOFKE010000258.1, read on the forward strand.
TTTATCTTTATTAGATATGTTCTCTGGTGGTGCATTTTCTAATGCTTCAATTTTTGCATTAGGAATCATGCCGTATATTTCGGCATCTATTGTTATTCAACTTTTATCAATTGCAGTTCCTTATTTTCAGAAATTGCAACGTGAGGGTGAAAGCGGTAGAAGAAAAATGAACCAATATACACGTTACCTTACTCTTATTATCCTTGCAGTTCAAGCTCCTTCTTATTTGATTAACTTAGGTGTTCAATTAAGAGCGGCTGGTTCAAATCTCCCAAGTGGATATTTCTTTATTATTGCGACTACTATTATTTTAGCTGCAGGAAGTATGTTCATTATGTGGTTAGGTGAAAGAATAACTGATAAAGGTATTGGAAATGGAATTTCTTTTATTATCTTAGTCGGAATTATTGCAAGGTTGCCTCACTCTTTGCTGCAGGAGTTTATAAATCGTACAGCAGAGAAGACAGGTGGTTTGATAATGATGTTAGTGGAGATTGTTATCTTGCTTTTCATTATTGCAGGTGCAATCCTTCTTGTTCAAGGAGCTAGAAAGGTGCCTGTTCAATATGCTAAAAGAATAATTGGGAATAAGCAATATGGTGGGGCTAGACAGTATATTCCGTTAAAGGTGAATGCTGCAAATGTAATGCCAATTATCTTTGCGCAAGCGATTATGTTTATTCCGATGACCTTCATTGGATTCTCAAACATTGATTCTATTGGTGCTTTTGGATCCTCTTTTATAAATCCTGAAGGTGTTGGTTACAATGTAATTTTTGCTTTGTTGATTATTGCATTTACTTACTTCTATACCGCTCTTACTATTCAACCTAGCCAAATGGCCGAGGAATTGAAACGTAATAATGGTTTTATACCTGGTATAAAACCAGGTAAAAAAACAGCTGAGTATCTAGATGCTATTATGTCTCGAATAACCCTTCCTGGGTCTATTTTCTTGGCCTTAGTAGCTATTTTGCCTGCTTTTGCTCGTTTTTTTGGAGTAAGTTCTGAGTTTTCTCAATTTTTTGGTGGTACGTCTCTATTGATTTTGGTGGGTGTCGTTTTAGATACTCTTCAACAAGTAGAGAGTCACTTATTAATGAGACATTATGACGGATTATTAAAATCCGGAAAAATTAAAGGAAGAACCGGTTCTATTGCTGCATATTAAAAATGATTTTTCTCAAAACTAATGAAGAGATAGAGTTAATCCGGGAAAGTTCACGCTTGGTTGGTAAAACTCTGGCTGAAGTAGCTAAGTTGATCCAACCAGGTGTTAATACTTTAACACTGGATAAAAGAGCGGAGGAATTTATTAGAGATAATAACGCTATTCCTGGCTTTTTGGGATATAGCGGGTTCCCAAATACTCTATGTATCTCAGTAAACTCGCAAGTAGTTCATGGTATTCCTTCAAACTATGAATTGAAAGACGGTGATATTGTTTCTGTGGACTGTGGAGTCTTAAAAAATGGCTTCTTTGGAGATTCAGCTTATACATTCGCTGTAGGTGAGATTTCGGAAGAACATCGAAAACTTCTTCGTATAACGAAGGAATCCCTATATTTAGGTATTCAACAAGCAATTGATGGTAAGCGTGTTGGTGATATTGGCTTCGCCGTTCAGCAACATTGTGAATCAAATAATTTTTCAGTTGTGCGAGAGTTGGTTGGACATGGTGTCGGAAAAAATCTTCATGAATCACCTGAGGTGCCTAATTATGGAAAAAGAGGGCAAGGACCTAAACTTAAAAAAGGAATGGTTATTGCTATTGAACCAATGATTAATTTAGGAACGCGTCAGATTGAGTTCGAACGTGATGGTTGGACTACTCATACGAAAGATCGTAAGTATTCTGCTCATTTTGAACATACAATTGCTGTGGGTACTACAGAAGCAGATATTTTATCTTCTTTTGAATTTATTGAAGAAGTATTAGGCGAAAATGTAATTTAGTTTTAAAAATTATTATGTCAAAACAATCAGCAATTGAGCAAGACGGAGTTATTGTTGAAGCATTGTCTAATGCAATGTTCCGTGTAGAGTTGGAAAACGGGCACATGATTACGGCACACATCTCTGGTAAGATGCGTATGCACTATATTAAAATCTTGCCTGGAGATAAAGTGAAAGTTGAAATGTCGCCTTATGATCTAACAAAAGGTCGAATTTCTTTTAGATACAAATAAAAAAACTTTATAGGTATGAAAGTAAGAGCATCTTTAAAAAAGCGTACCGCAGATTGTAAAATCGTTAGAAGAAAAGGTCGCTTGTATGTTATTAACAAGAAAAATCCTAAGTATAAACAACGTCAAGGATAATTTATTATTTTTGCAGACTGAAAAAAATAGAGTAATAATATGGCTATAAGAATTGCTGGAGTCGATTTGCCTCAAAACAAGAGAGGGGAAGTTGCTTTGACTTATATTTATGGTATCGGTCGTAGCAGCGCTAATACTATTTTGGAAAAAGCCGGAGTTGACCGCGATATTAAAGTTAAAGATTGGAATGACGATCAAACAACTAAAATTCGTGAGATCATTGGTGAAGAATTCAAAGTAGAAGGAGATCTTCGTTCTGAAGTTCAGTTGAACATCAAACGTTTGATGGATATTGGTTGCTATCGTGGTGTGCGTCACCGTATTGGTCTTCCTGTAAGAGGTCAAAGCACTAAAAATAATGCTCGTACTCGTAAAGGAAGAAAGAAAACAGTTGCAAACAAGAAAAAAGCTACTAAATAATAATTAATATGGCAAAGAAAACAGTCGCAGCTAAAAAGAGAAATGTGAAAGTTGATGCTAATGGACAATTACATGTTCATTCTTCATTCAACAACATTATTGTTTCTCTTGCAAATAGTGAAGGACAAGTAATTTCTTGGTCTTCTGCAGGTAAAATGGGCTTTAGAGGATCTAAGAAAAACACTCCTTATGCTGCTCAAATGGCAGCGCAGGATTGTGTAAAGGTCGCATTTGATCTTGGCTTGAGAAAAGTAAAGGCATATGTAAAAGGACCAGGAAATGGTCGTGAATCTGCTATTCGTGCTATCCACGGTGCAGGTATCGAAGTAACTGAGATTGTTGACGTTACTCCACTTCCACACAACGGGTGTCGTCCTCCAAAAAGAAGAAGAGTTTAATCATTAATTAACGTTTTCTATGGGATTGTACTTATGTGTCGATTGCACAAACCTCTCAGTGGTCGATGGCTCATAACTCAATTCATAGAAATTATAAAGACAAATTACAATGGCAAGATATACCGGACCAAAGACCAGAATTGCTCGTAAATTTGGTGAAGCTATTTTTGGACCAGATAAAGTTCTCGCAAAGAAAAACTATCCTCCGGGACAACACGGCGCGAACAAAAGAAGAAAAACTTCTGAATATGGTATTCAGCTTCGTGAAAAGCAGAAAGCTAAATATACTTATGGAGTTTTAGAAAAACAATTCCGCAACCTTTTCGAGAAAGCATCTCGTACTAAAGGTATTAAAGGTGAGGTACTCCTTCAATTACTTGAAGCTAGATTAGACAACGTTGTTTATCGTCTAGGTATTGCTCCTACTAGAGCTGCAGCTCGTCAGCTTGTTTCACACAAGCATATCGTAGTTGATGGCAAAGTAGTAAATATTCCTTCATACTCTATTAAACCAGGTCAAGTTATTGGCGTTCGCGAAAAATCTAAATCTTTAGAAATCATCACTAATGCTCTTTCTGGATTCAATCATAGCAAATATGCTTGGTTAGAGTGGGATAAGACTTCTATGTCAGGTAAATTCCTTCACATGCCAGAGCGTGTTGATATTCCTGAGAACATTAAGGAACAGTTGATTGTAGAGTTGTATTCTAAATAATAAACTTTGAATTCATGGCGATTTTAGCATTTCAAAAACCAGAAAAAGTATTAATGCTTGAAGCGGATGATAAATTCGGAAAATTCGAATTCCGTCCGTTGGAGCCGGGATACGGTATTACCGTTGGTAATGCTTTGCGCCGTATTCTCCTCTCTTCTCTTGAGGGATTTGCTATCACATCTATTAAGATCGATGGCGTTGAACATGAGTTCGCTACGATCCCTGGTGTGATCGAGGATGTAACTAACATCATTCTTAACCTAAAGCAAGTAAGATTCAAGCAAGTTGTTGAAGAGATTGAGAATGAAAAAGTAACGATCAACGTTTCAGGAACCGAAGTTCTTAAGGCTGGCGATTTTAATGCAAGTTTGACAGGATTTGAAGTTTTGAATCCAGAATTAGTTATTTGTAATATGAATCCATCTGCTTCATTTAATATGGAGTTAACTATTAATAAAGGGCGTGGATATGTTCCCGCTGATGAAAATAGAAATGATATAGATGAGATGCATGTTGTTGCGATTGACTCAATTTATACTCCTATTGTAAATGTGAAGTATTTTATTGAAAACTATCGTGTAGAACAAAAAACTGACTACGAGAAACTTGTACTTGAAATTCGTACAGATGGTTCCATTCATCCGAAGGATGCTTTGAAAGAAGCTGCTAAAATTTTGATTCACCACTTCATGCTATTCTCTGATGAGAAAATTACATTAGAGACTAAAGATATGGATGGTAATGAAGAGTTTGATGAAGAGGTTCTTCATATGCGTCAATTGCTTAAAACAAAATTAGTAGATATGGACCTTTCGGTTCGTGCTCTAAATTGTTTGAAATCGGCAGATGTTGATACATTAGGAGAATTAGTTCAATTCCATAAAAATGACTTATTGAAATTCAGAAATTTCGGTAAGAAATCATTGACTGAATTGGATGAGCTTCTTGAGAGATTAAACCTATCTTTCGGGATGGATATTTCTAAATATAAATTAGATAAAGAGTAACGCAATGAGACACAATAAGAAATTCAATCATTTGGGTCGTACTAGCTCTCACCGTGCTGCTATGTTGTCAAACATGGCTACATCTTTGATCAAGCACAAAAGAATCTTTACTACTGTTGCTAAAGCAAAGGCTTTGAGAGTGTATGTTGAACCAATTATCACTAAATCAAAAGAAGATACTACTCACCAACGTCGTGTTGTGTTTAGTTATCTACAAGATAAATTCGCTGTAACTGAATTGTTCCAAAATATCGCGGTTAAGGTTGCTGATCGTCCGGGTGGATACACTCGTATTATCAAAACAGGTAATCGTCTTGGTGACAATGCGTCTATGTGTTTTATCGAACTAGTTGACTTTAATGAAAATATGGCTAAAGCTACAGAAGCTAAAAAAGCTACTCGTACTCGCCGTTCTTCTAAAAAGAAAACAGAAGATACTGCTGCTGAATCAGCAGAGTAAATACTAAAAAGGTGCTCTATTTTAGAGCACCTTTTTTTATTTATATATTTTGTGTGATATACATTTCACTTGTATTTTTGTTTAATTACACTTCAGGAACATGATCTTCAGTTGTCATATATCGATAAATTAATCCGGCAACAATTGCACCCCCGATTGGTGCAAGCCAGAATAACCATAATTGTTCCAATGCCCATCCTCCTACGAAAAATGCTTGACTAGTACTCCTTGCAGGATTAACCGATGTATTTGTAATAGGTATTGCGACTAAGTGGATTAATGTTAGTGTGAGGCCGATGGCTATACCTGCGAATCCTTTTGGAGCTTTTCTATGTATTGATCCTACAATAACAAGAACAAACATGCATGTTAGTAATGATTCTGCGACTAGTGCAGATAGCATATTATAACCTCCTGGCGAATGTTCTCCATATCCATTTGCTGCAAAACTTCCTAATTCAAATCCATTTTTTCCACTTGCGATAACATATAGTACTGATGCTGCTAGTAAAGCTCCTAACACTTGAGATACAATATATGGAATAACTCTTTTTCCATCGAACAGACCACTTACGAATAGCCCAACTGTTACAGCTGGATTAAAGTGTGCACCAGAAATGTAACCAACCGCATATACCATTGTAAGAACTGTTAGTCCGAAAGCAATAGCTACGCCTAGAAAACCTATACCTAGTTCTGGAAATCCAGCCGATATAATTGCTGCGCCACAGCCTCCTAACACAAGCCAGAAGGTTCCAATAAATTCCGCTAATAAACTTTTCATGTTTTATTTGAGTTATAGTTATAAAAATAGTTTTCATATTAGTAAAACAATTTTTCATTTCTATATGTTTGAAGGTCTCCATATTAAATTCATTTTTTTTTGAGTACAGATTTATTTGTCATTATTTTTATGACCATTCTCACTTTCTATTTATATTACAATTATATTTGAAAAAATAATTTACCACTATGGCAGATAACTTTATTTTCACAGAGGATGAACGTAAGTTATTCCTTTATCAATATAGAAAATTGGCTAAAGCCCTTTCTGATTCTATTACTTCTAATGATAGAAAGCAACTTCGTACATTACTCACTTTAGGTTATGAACGAGGTGTTTTTGTTTGTGAAAATGTACATCATAATCCATTTAACTTATTATTAGGTACTTGTTTAATTATGGTGACTGAATTGGCTCTAAAAAGAAGATCTACTTTATCTTACTTATTATATCCATTGGTTCTTTCAAATTCAATTACTATCGAAGAAATAAATGCTATTTTTAATACAGATGTTAGTGGAATTCTTAAGGGATTAATCAAAATTCATCAATTATATGAAAAGCGACCTGTTATACAATCTGAAAATTTTAGTAAGTTGTTATTGACGTTTTCAGAAGATCTTCGGGTTGTTTTGATCATCATAGCTGAAAAACTTTATAATTTGAGGGTTGTAATGCGGAATTGTGATGATGAAGATTTAAAAATTAAATTCACAAATGAGGCGTCATATCTGTATGCACCTTTGTCACATAGATTGGGCTTGTATAAGGTGAAATCGGAGCTGGAAGATCTTGCATTGAAATATTCTAATCGTAAAGTTTATTCAGATATAGCTAAGAAATTAGCAGAAACAAAGAAAAGCAGAGATGAATTTATTCATTCTTTTATAACACCTATTGAGGAACGATTGAAATCTCTGAATGTTAAATTTGAAATCAAGGGAAGAACAAAATCAATACATTCAATTTATAACAAATTGCGTAAACAGCAAATTGAATTTGAGAAGATATACGACCTTTTTGCGATTAGAGTAATTGTTGATGTTCCTTATGATCAAGAAAAGATTGTATGCTGGAATATCTATTCAATCATAACTGATATGTATCAACCTAATCCGAAACGCTTAAAAGATTGGATCTCGATACCTAAGAGTAATGGATATGAATCTTTGCATATTACAGTTTTAGGTCCGCAGAATCGATGGGTAGAGGTTCAAATTCGCACGCAGAGAATGGACGAAATCGCAGAAAGTGGTCTGGCTGCTCATTGGAAATATAAAGGCGGAAAATCAGAAAAAGGTATGGATGAATGGCTGAAGAACATGCGCGAAATACTTGTTGATGCAGAGTCTATGACTGCTGGGGATATCATGCAGGACTTAAAGCCTGAATCTGTGAATAATGAAATTTATGTTTTTACGCCTAAAGGTGATGTGTATAAATTACCTAGAGGCGCGACCGTTTTGGATTTTGCTTTTGAGATTCACACTAATTTAGGATGTAAATGTGTTGGTGCGAAGATTGGTTCTAGGATTGTTAATATTCGGCATGAACTTTCTAGTGGTGATCAGATTGAAATATTAACATCTCCACAGCAAAGTCCGAAACAGGATTGGTTGAAGATTGTCAAAACTTCTCGTGCTCGCGTAAAAATAAAGCAAAGTTTTAAAGAGAATGAAAATAAGTTAGCGTTATATGGGAAAGAGCTTTTCTATCGCAGAATGAAAAATAGAAAGATAGATGTGGATGAAGGTGTCCTTATGAGACTTATTAAAAAAGAAGGCTATAAGATGGTAAACTCTTTTTTTGCAGAAATTGGGAAAGAAAAGCTAGATATTAATTTAATGATTGATCATTATCTCGATATTGATAAAAAGGAAAAGGAGATTACTTCTATAGATTCTAAAACTGCTGAATCTTTTATACCGTCTGCTAAATATTCAACCGATGATCCCTTTAGTAAAGAGGATGAGATTATTATTGATAGAGATTTAAAGGGTATTGACTATAAACTTGCAAAATGTTGTAACCCTGTTTATGGGGATGATGTTTTTGGTTTTCTATCGATAAATGGAGGTGTTAAAATTCATAGAAGCCAGTGTCCTAATGCTCATGAACTCTTTTCTCGATTTGGTTATCGCATCCTTAAAGCTAAATGGACAGGTAAAGCAGGCTCATCTTATCCAATAACCCTCTATGTTATCGGTAACGATGATATTGGTATTGTTACTAATATTACTTCTATTATAAATAAAGAGAAGAATATAACTTTGCGTTCAATATCAATTGACACACATGCTGGTCTGTTTGAGGGGCAAATGACCGTCATGGTCCAGGATTTAGTATCGTTAGATAATTTGATTAAAAAAATTCAATCAATAAGAGGTGTTAAGTCTGTTTCTAGGACAGTTACTAATTAATCTAATTTGATTATTGATAATAACTTAGCTATCCAAATTTTTTGAGATATAAAAAGGCTGAATTTCGTAAAAGAAGTTCAGCCTTTATACTTTCTTTGTTTTTAGAGAAACAGAAGCAAATACGATGAGCGGATAAATACGGTTGTTTATAAGCGTCTTTGCGATGGTCTCCAGTATAATTAAATATGTCGATCAACTTCAGAAAACGATAGCTCTGTAAGCTCAATCCTGTATGATTTATAAAAATGCACCCAATTCCAGTATAAGTCAGGATAGTAATAACGGTTTTTATATATGTAGTTATACACTGTAATATCGATTAACTTAATCCGTGCTTATTGAGCTATACACCTTTTAAAAATTGGCCTAATAAGGCGAATTTCTCTTTGTAATCAACAATTGAACGTCTGATAATTTCTAAAGCCTCCTCTTTGTCAAAAATATGAGTGATTTCTACATTTCTTTTTTCTCCTGGGAGATCTTTGTATGTAAGAAAATAATGTTTTAATCTATCAATAACTGTAGCTGGACACTCTGAGATGTCCCGAATACCTCCGTATACGAAGTCATCTTTTAGAACAGCTATGATTTTATCATCAGACTCCTTATCATCTAGCATTCTAAATCCACCAATAGGGATTGCGCTCACTAATATATCTCCGTGAGAAATAGTTCGCTCAGTTAATACGCAAATGTCAATAGGATCGCCATCTCCTACAATTTCTTCGTAACCTGTTTTTTCCATTGATAACTCGGCCACATTTTTACCACTATAAGTTTGCGGTATAAAGCCATACAATGCAGGTATAACGCTCGAATATTTCTGAGGACGATCTATGCGTAAATAGCCAGTTGTTTTATCAACTTCGTATTTAACGGTATCAGTTGGTACAATTTCGATAAAAGATGTGACACAGTATGGGGCTTGATCGCCAATTTCAACACCATGCCATGGATGCGATTTATAACGCAATCCCATCAATTTGCCAATTGGATCCATTACTTCATTCATATATAAGTATGTTTTTATTTGCAGCAAAGATAGTTAGTTCATTTTATTTGTTATATAAGATCTTATATTTTAATATTACTCTGCACCTTTTATTTTTTTCTGCGCTTCTTTTTTTTACATAGATCTATCCTTCTTTTTTATTATATAAGCAACTGGTGTTT
>JBOFKE010000259.1:0-1834 GCA_051657185.1 Bacteroidales bacterium
TTTACCCGGCTGTTCTTCGAGTGATGAAAGAGCAAAAATCGGAAAAACTACTACAGTACGGCAAACGTGTTTGGGGAGTAGACAACATCGATAGTGCTATTGAGAAGACTGAAAATTTCTTTCGTGAGATGGGACTTCCGACTCGCCTTACAGAAGTTAATGTGGGCGATGAAACAATCTCGGAAATCACTCGCAGATTTGCAGAGCGTGGTACCATGCTTGGCGAATGTGGAAACATAACACCGGAAGTAGTTACTCTAATCTTGAATAGCGCAAAATAATACGTCTTATTTGTCAGCTTGAAAAAGATGTTCGAATACAAAAAAAATCAATCCTGTAATTCACCAGATATGAATTCACAGGATTGATTTTATCTATTTGATTACTTCGCAAGTAAAGTATCTATTTGATGTATAACTTCACCTTGGTTATACATCTCCAGATTATCATTGACAACATTTGCTTCCTTATCAAGAAGCATATAGCGAGGGATTCCCGATATATTGTATTCCGCTTTCAGGGTGATCCACTCATCATCTGTGAGTGTTATGAATTCACCCTCTATATTATTCTCTTTAATAAATGCTTCCCGCTTATCTTTAGGTGAATCTTTTTCAGTTGTAAAATAAACAAACTTTACCGATTTATCTTTTAAAGCATCCTTTATTTGATAACTGTTTTTTATTCCGCTTTTACATGGAGCACACCACATGGCCCAAAAGTCAAGTACAATTACATTATTACGATACGCTTTTAATATATTCTTTAAAAGCTGTGATGCTTCCGACGACGCTCGCTCTTTTGCTTTTGCCTCGGTCGCTATCATACTTATTTTATTATCTACCTCTGAATTCTGAACGATCTTCGGTCGTTGCGAATCGACCACATCAAGCAGAAACTGAGTGATATCAGGATCTGAAATTTGCGTTAAGACACTTGCTAAAGTCTTATTTGAAGGCGTTTTCTCAAATTTAGTAAACTTATTGAATAAGACATTTGCCACAACTGCTTCCCTAAAAAAACTCGCTCCGATACCTAAATCCTTTTCCATGAATTCATAATAAGCATCAACCTCTGATGGTATTTTATATGTAATGTAATCTCGGTCATTAACTACTGTAGAAAATATGCTTAATCGCTGAAATTCCGGTGCACGATGATCTTTAATTATTAGCTCTCCCTTCCGCAATGAGTCTGCTAGCTGCGTTAAACTTTTATCTACTGAAAAATCCGAATACTTCTTGATAAAATCAAAATTAGGTGTTAAGATTTTCCGATAATATCCTTGAAAGTATTGGATCCTATTTACAAGAAAGAAATAGCTTCGGCTTGCCAGCATACATTTATCTTTAAGATCAAGACTATCGATCAAAGGACGATAAAATGACATAGGAATCTCCAGTGAACGATCTTTAATGGTCGAATCACTTTGCAACCAATACCCCCGCTGACTTTCGTATGACAGTTTATTGTCTAATCCCCTAATCGACTCTTGTATTCTTAATAAATGTTCCGTCTTGGGTAGTAATTTATTCTTAGCACAGTAAGATTTCAGATACCGCATTACATCTGCATAATGCTGATTAGCAAATTCATCAAACTCCTCAACATTCTTTGTCCGGTAATGATATTGATTATCATAATAAGGCTTCTCCCCCAGATACCTGTCATATTGAATATTCACCAAAGCACTACCTCCCATATAGCGAGTCTCCGGATAAACAAACCGATACTCGCTTCGGAGAGTATTCAGATCTTCCAGATCATAATATAAGGTAACAGTATCACCAGGTTCTGCTAAAAACTCTACGAATCTGTTATTCAGTACCAATCC
>JBOFKE010000260.1:0-2652 GCA_051657185.1 Bacteroidales bacterium
TTTTTACTTCTATCGTAATCGTCAGATTTAGTTTTTGACAAAGAAGTAAATTCTTTGATTCTTTTCTCACAAAGTTCAATTTCCAGATTTTGGAATTCGATCTCTTTCGAAAGGAAATCATATTCTTTGTTGTTGCGAACATTCTCTTGTTGAGTTGTATATTTCTCAATCAATTCTTTAGCAGCAACAATCTCTTGTTTCTTTGCAGCAAGAGAATCTTTTAATTCAGTGACTTCGTTCTTGATATTTTGAATACGAGTCTCTAAACCGGCAACCTCATCCTCAAGGTCCTGAACCTCTAAAGGCAATTCACCGCGAAGAGTCTTAATTCGGTCAATCTCCGAAAGAATCGATTGAAGATCCCAAAGAGCTTTCAATTTTTCTTCAACAGTAAGCTCTACACCTTCTGCTTTCGTTTTTGTAGCCATACGTTTCTTATATGTAATTTATCGGATTTGTTTTTACTTCTGACAAATGAACCGCAAAGTTAGAGAATTTTTCTCTAATTATATCATAAATCAAATCTTTTGTGAACTGCTCCGACTCATAATGTCCTATTTCTGCCAAAATTATTCGGTTTTCATGCATAAAAAAGTCGTGATACTTTATCTCACCGGTTACAAATAAATCAGCTCCGTTAGCCATAGCCTGAGGATACAAAAATGATCCGCTACCTCCACAAAGAGCTACACTTTTCACCAGCTCCTTACATACAGGCGAATGTTTCAGACAAGGCACTCCGAAAACTTCTTTTATCCGCTTCAAAGCTTTATCGGGTGACAACGCATGCTCAAATTCTCCGATCACACCACTACCCGACTCCTCGGTCCGGTTAGCAAGCTCAATCAGATCGTATGCAGGTACTTCATAAGGATGAGCCTCAGTCAACGCACGTAACACTCCCCCTTGAAGATAACGCGGGAAGATAACTTCCACTTTCGTTTCAACCTCGGTATGCAATTCATCAATTTCACCCACATAAGGGTTTGCCTGCGCATTAGCCTTAAACGTTCCCTCTCCCAATACATTAAAACTACACGACGAATAGTTACCTATATTGCCTGCACCTGCCGCAAACAATGCCGCGCGAAGCATCTCTGCCTTTTTTAAAGGAACAAATGTAGCCAACTTCATCAGCATATCTGACTGAGGGGCCAGCACACGTACATGCTTCAGTCCCAACTTCTCTGCCATACGAAAACTTACTCCCGTTTTCACATTATCCAGATTCGTATGAGCTGCATAAAGGACGATATCGTGCTTGATTGCTTTTATAATACAACGCTCAATATAATCTTTTCCTGTAAGTTTTTTCACGCCTTTAAAAATCAAAGGGTGATGCGCTACAATAAGGTTACAGTTCTTCGCTATTGCCTCATCGATCAATTCTTCCGTTATATCAATCGCAATCAACACTCCGGTCACCTCCGTCCGGTCGTTTCCGACCTGTACACCACAATTATCATAGCTTTCCTGCAACGCCAAAGGCGCATAAGCCTCAATGACATTCAATATATCTCTGATTTGCATAATAAACGCTTCGTTCAATGTAGTATTTTATATATTGTTTCGCGCAAAAGATCGTGAGTCGTATTTGAATAATTTCCAACTCCCTTAGATCGCGCATCACATTCTCTGATAATCCCGATAATCTGCATCGTTTTTAATGCAGAATATCGCCGCATACCTTCCATATAATCCTTAGCCTGAAAAGAACCTTTCAGCCCCAAACCTTTAATGACTCCATTTTCGGTTTTATCCGGCAGATAATAACAGAGCATCAATTTACTGAAATAATTATACAAAACCGTATTTGTTACGACAATCGGATTTGATTTCGGATTATCCCGAAAATAATTCACAATCCGGTTTGCCTTCAATACATCCTTCGTTACAACCGCTTTCAGCAATTCAAAATTATTAAACTCCTTACTGATACCGATATTCTTTTCAATCAGATCAGGTGTTATTCGCCCACCCGAACCGTTTTGTACAATCGTCAGTTTATCGAGTTCTTTCACTATTCGGCTCAGATCAGTTCCCAAAAAGTCTGCTAGCATAGCAGCTGCTTTCGGATCTATCGTCTGCCCTTTCGTTTGCAGATACGAGCTGATCCAACCCGCAACCTGATTATCATATAATTTTTTTGACTCGAAAAGAACGCCATGCTTACCGACTTCTCCCGCAAATTTCGTTCTGCCGTCCAGTTTCCCATTCCGGTAATTGATTATCAACACAGTCGAAGGCATAAGCTGTTGCATATAAATAGCCAACTTATCCAGATCCTTTACTAACTGGGCCTCTTTTACCAAAACAACACGTCTGTCTGCAAACGATGGATAGAACCTTGCTTCATTGATTATATCCTGGGCAGTTACATCTGCACCATACAACACGACTTCATTAAAGTCCTTCTCATCCTGAGTCAGAACCGTAGTCATTAATGCATGCGTAATTTGATCAATAAAGTAATTTTCTTCTCCCATCAGAACATACACAGGTGCATATTCACGCTTCTGTATAGCCGTCATGATAGATGCGAAAGTCAGTGTCTCTTTTTTAGCCATTTTGTTCGAATCGTAGGTGTTTAACTGTTTTACGATTTTGTATCAACATTTCCAGCGAACGAATACCGATCAAAACATGATCCTT
>JBOFKE010000261.1:0-3345 GCA_051657185.1 Bacteroidales bacterium
GGCATTTAATAAATGCATAGGCAGGTCATTGGTTGATACATCTTTATACCAATCGGGCAGACCTTCGGGATATAATTTGCGGAACATGCAGGTACTATTCGTAATAAAATTACTGGTTGCCATATCCGCCAAAGTCAGAATACGCTTCTGATTCGGGTTGGATAAAGTTTTTATACCTGTATTTTCGTAATAATTCAATGCCCGATGGAACACAACACTGCATTCGGGGTGAGCATCCAAATAAGTTGCCTGGCGTTGAAGTTTATGTTTTGAAATGTAGAAATCATCCGGATCGCAGATCGCAATATATGGGGTGTCGCACAGATTATAGGCTTTTTCGAAATTAAGAACAACGCCTAAATTCTGCTCATTTGAGACAATACGAATGATATCCGGGTATTTGCTTTGGAACTTTCGGCAGATTTCAGGACTCTGATCGGTACTACAGTCATCGACAATCAGAATTTTATATTTAAAATCGCATTGTTGTCTGACGATGCTGTTAAGAGCTTCGGCTACATAGGCAGCTTTATTATAAAGCAAAACAATGACAGTAACTATATATTCGTTTCTCATTTCTATTTCTTGATTTTGTTTCTCATTAATTCAATTATATCAGCCATTATCACATTTTTGTTGAGATAATTCAATGCCGCAAAAGCAACCAGATAAACTGCATTTTGTATCAGAAACAATAAATATATATTTGTGATAATGCAGGAAACCGGATAACAGATTAAGAAAGATAAAGTGGCGATGAATACATAACTGCTTATATCTTTCATCTGACCGGACATTGAATAATTAGTCTTCAAAGCTGTCATGTACATACTGAATATGCAAATCAGAAAACGACTGACCAATTGTCCAATTACGACAGCAATGGCTCCGTAAGGAATAGTCGCAATCAATACAGAAAATGTGATGACGGCTTTAATGGTTTCAACAAACAGCAAGTGCTTGCTTTTTCCTTCTACGCGCAAGAATGTATTGACTAATGCCGTGATGATAGACAGTATGCCGCAAATGCTCAATATCTGAAGGAAAACGATTGAGTCAAACCACTTGTTGCGCAGGAACATCAGGATGAAGGGTTTGCTGGTTATCGCAAGCATTGGTAAAAACAGGAATGAGAGGAAACAAGCGAAATGCATGGACTTTCGGAATGCATTCAATAAACGATCTTCCTCTCTGTTGATGGATGATAAAACGGGAAAAAGCGAAGACTGAATCGGTGAATTAATAGTTGAAATAGCCATATCACTCATTTTCTGTGCTTGCGTATAGTATCCGACGGCTGTAACAGAGAAATGTTTTCCGAGCATCATTGAATACATATTCTGTACGATGCCGACCAGTTGAGACAAAAGAAGATAGGATGAGAATCCGAATAATCTCTTGATTGTAGAGGTTTTGAATACAAGGCGTGGTCGCCATTTGCTTACACTCCACAGAAGACCCGTTTTGAGGATCGAGACAGAGACGGTCTGATAGACAATTGCCCATACTCCATATCCTTTCCATGCAAGCAATAAAGCGATTCCTCCTGAAAGAACGAGTGATACAATATTGGCGATAGTCTGCACTTTGAAGTTTATACTTTTCGCATAAATAGTATTCTGTATTATTCCTCCCGAATTAAATAAAATACTGAGAAATAATACACGGGATACGGGTATTAATCGTGGTTGATTGTAATATTCTGCAATGAGCGGAGCAGCGAGAAAAAGGATTATATAAAGGAGAATGCTCATTCCCATATTAACATAAAAAACAGTACTGTAGTCGTCTTCGTCTGTATCCTGATAGCGAATTAACGCACTGGTGAAACCTCCATCAATAAAGATGGTGGTTAATAAGACAAAAATTGATAACATACCAATCAGTCCGAAATCGGATACGTCCAGTAAATCGGCCATAATAACACCCGTAATAAAATAGGCAATCTGCGTACCTGTTTTATCAACTAAAGTCCAGATTAATGCGGATATGGTTTGATCTTTTAAAGTCATACGAGTTTATGTGAATATGAATAAACAAAAGTACATATTTATTTTTCATTTTAATATCTCAGGCTTTTTTATCTATATCGGGTAACAGAGAGTCCATGCAGAAAATAAAAACGGCGCATGGATCTTTCAGAAAGATCTATGCACCGTCAGGAATTATGAAGAGATATTATGAAACAGATATTTCATAAATCTCCGGATAAAAGGAAGATTCTATTTGTTTTCTTCGCTCTGCTTGCGGGATTGCTCTCCCAAATAGCCGCCATGATGGCGTTTAGCGTATTCTTCGTTCGAGAATTTAGTTTTCAACATGGTGTTCACAACTAAAAGATCTCCGATAACAGTCATCATTGTTGTTGATGTGGTCGGCGTAAGTCCTAAAGGACAAACTTCATTCGGGTTTCCGGTAAACAAACAAGCATCAGCTTTTTGAGCAAGCTCACTTTCGTCGTTACCCGTGATAACGATAAATTTTACATTCGGGTGTAGGCGACGAGCTAAGATTAAAAGCTCAAGGATCTCACGTGTTTTACCCGAATTAGAGATAACAAGCATGATATCGTTTTCTTGCAGAATGCCTAAATCTCCATGTTGAGCTTCGCTTGGATGAAGAAATACAGCAGGTGTACCCGTAGAGCAAAAGGTCGTAGCAATGTTTAAAGCAATCTGACCCGCTTTACCCATTCCGCTTGTTACCAATTTACCTTTATTTGCATGAACAGCCTCTACAATTAGATCAACGGCTTTCTCAAAGTCATCTGTAACAGGAAGATTTAAAATAGCATCAGCTTCTTTTTGAAGAATCTGTTTGATTACATCTTTCATATAGTTGGTTTATTTAATTTCGTCTATGTTATAAGGTGTTTGCTGATACACGTAATAATTCAGCCAATTGTGGAACAGTAGATTAGCATGAGCTCTCCACCGAACGACAGGACTATTATCGGGGTTGTCTGCGGCATAATAATTAGCCGGTACTTCGATAGGCAGGCCTTTTGAAAGATCACGTCTGTATTCTGTATCCAGTGTATAGGGTGCATATTCAGAATGTCCGGAAATGAAGAACTCCCTGCCTTCACGTGCCATAGTCATGTAAAGTCCGGCTTCTTCCGATTCGGAAAGAATAGTTAGCTCTTTTACTTTTCTGACATCTTCACTTCTTACTTCTGTATGTCTGCTGTGCGGCACATAAAACATATCGTCGAAACCCCGGAAAACAGGTAAGGTGTTGTTGCAAAGCGTATGTTCGAAAACGCCGAACAGTTTCTTATTTAACGGATGTTTCGGCACACCATAAAAATGATACATTCCAGCCTGAGCAGCCCAGCAAATATAA